>DATBQC010000442.1:0-4578 GCA_036561065.1 Methylobacter sp.
AGCGGTCCCCTCCTAAGGGACAGGCCGGTGGTTCAAATCCGCCTCGGGGCACCACTTATAACTTACATACACTATCCGCGATATTAGACTCCACCTAACACCATATCTACCAAAACGCCAACATCACTGCAATCAACTTGGCCACTGTTTTCTGACGCGTTTTTATATTTAACCCCCTCTACACCCTTTTCACAAAGCTGTAAGACGTTTGTCGACAGCAACCTTTTATTGAGACACTAATTAATATGCCATTTACCACCCTCGGTTTATCTGATCCACTGCTGCGCGCCATTGCCGATGCAGGCTACACCACACCCTCCCCGATCCAGTCGCAAGCTATTCCAGCCGTTTTAAATGGACACGATGTTCTGGCGGCAGCACAGACCGGAACAGGCAAAACAGCGGGATTTACCCTGCCCATCCTGCACCGCCTATCGCAAAAAGCATATGGCAATAACCGCCCAGTCAGAGTATTGATACTGACCCCAACCCGAGAGCTAGCCGCACAAATAGGCGAATCGGTCAGCAAGTACGGCGCGCATTTGCACCCCCGGTTAAAATCCGAAGTCGTTTTTGGCGGGGTAAAAATCAACCCGCAAATGATGCGACTAAGAGGCGGCGTCGATATATTGGTCGCCACGCCTGGGCGATTGCTGGATCTGGTCGGTCAAAACGCGGTAAAGCTCGACCAAGTCGAAACGCTGATACTTGACGAAGCCGACCGTATGCTGGACATGGGCTTTATTAGGGATATTCGAAAAATTATCGCCTTTCTCCCGAAAAAGCGCCAAAACCTGCTGTTTTCGGCGACCTTTTCCGAAGATATTCGCAAGCTCACCACTGGACTTCTGGTTAATCCGATAAAAATCGAAGTTGCGCCGCGCAACACCGCAGCAGAACTGGTTGAACAAGTCGCTTATCTGGTTAATAAAGCCAACAAAACCGAACTGCTCTGCCACTTGATAAAACAAAATAATTGGCAGCAGGTGTTGGTGTTTACGACCACCAAACACGGCGCAAACCGGCTCACTGAAAAACTCAACAAAGTTGACATTAAAGCAGCCGCTATCCACGGCAACAAAAGCCAGGGCGCCAGAACCAGCGCCTTGTCAGGTTTTAAAGCCGGTGAAATCAGGGTGCTGGTCGCTACCGATGTGGCGGCGCGCGGCATTGATATTAACCTGTTGCCGCATGTCGTCAATTTTGAACTGCCCAGAGCGCCGGAAGATTACGTGCACAGAATCGGCCGAACCGGACGCGCAGGCGAGGAAGGCCAAGCCATATCGCTGGTATCCCATGATGAATACAGCTTCTTGCGTCAAGTTGAAAAGCTGATCGGGAAAGAGATTAAACGCGAACAAATTGCCGGCTTTGAGGCCTCCGCAGTGGCCCCGCCAATGCCCCCGGAAGAACCGCGCGGTCCACGTCCAAGCAGGAACTCAAATCAAGCTCGCAAACCCGGCGGCAATCAGTCCAGAAATAAGCCCAGGGCAAGAACAGCTTAAATTTGCAGATCGGGTTGTGTAGTGCAACCCGACAACCTCATCCCCATTGGGATTTACGGACGTTAAAATTGCGCCCTTTGATTTTGCCGTTTCTCAGGCAAGCCAAGGCCTTATCAACACTGTCCTGCTTGATAGCCACATAAGCATGGGCATCAAAAATATCAATTTTGCCCACTTCGCTGCCCGGAATCCCGGAATCACCGGTTAACGCACCCAAAATATCGCCAGGACGCACCTTGTTTTTGCGCCCACCGTCGATCCACAAGGTCACCATCGGCGGCTCGAAGCGCGGCTCATGGCTCATCTGAAAGGGGGCCACTTCGTCCCACTTGGCGGGAATATTTTGGTATTCCTCAATGGCTTTAACCCGGTTCAACTCCTGTTCCGTGCATAAACTTAGCGCCAGACCTTTCTTTCCGGCGCGGCCGGTACGCCCAATCCGGTGTACGTAGATTTCAGGGTCCCAGGGCAATTCGTAATTAATCACCGCCTGCATATCCTTAATATCCAGACCTCGTGCAGCCACATCGGTCGCTACCAGCACCGAACAGCTCTTATTGGCAAATCGCACCAACACCTGATCCCGATGCTTTTGCTCCAGATCTCCATGCAGCGCCTGAACCGAGAAGCCGCTGTTTTCAAGCGAGCTTGCCACATCTTGGCAATCCCGCTTGGTGTTGCAAAAGACCACGGTTGATTCAGGCCGGTAGTAGGATAAAAGATAACCCAGCGCACTGATCCGTTTGGACTTTTCCACCTGATAAAAACGCTGTTCAATATCGCTGTCGTGATGGCTGGTCTCGATACTGACGGAAACCGGCTTAAACTGGAACTTCTGGCTTATTTCCCGAATAGGATCGGTATAAGTGGCTGAAAACAGCAAGGTTTGCCGATGCGTCGGTGCGTATGAAATCACGTCGGAAATAGCCTCCTCAAAGCCCATATCCAGCATCCGGTCGGCCTCGTCCAGCACCAGCACTTTTAGATTGCTCAAGCGTAGGCTGCGTTTGCGCAGATGCTCCTGCAATCGTCCCGGCGTGCCGACCACTACATGAACGCCATGCTCCAGCGAACCCAGCTGCGGCCCGAAAGGTACGCCGCCGCAAAGGGTCAGCACCTTAATGTTTTGCGTGAATCTGGCTAACCTCCGAATCTCTTTGCAGACCTGATCGGCAAGCTCACGGGTTGGACATACTACCATCGCCTGAACCCTGAAACTGTTTAAGTCCAGCTTGGACAACAGGCCTATGCCGAAAGCGGCGGTTTTGCCGCTGCCGGTTTTGGCCTGCGCAATCACATCCCTGCCCTCAAGGATATGCGGCAGGCTTTCCGCCTGGATAGGTGTTAAGTGGGTATAACCTAGAGATTCAATGTTTTCAAGCAGGGCGGGTTTTAAAGCTAGGGACGAAAATTTGGCAGTGTTCACGAGGACTCTTTATATTGACGCAAATGGCGGCGAACTGCCGTCATTCAATTGCTTATGATACCAGATACGGCGGATTTAAGCCGGATAAGGTTGATTTTTCAGCAAAAATTACTATCTACCGACGCGGTAGATCGACGCTCCCACACCGAAGCATGGGAACATAACAATTATATTAACGATACCAAGCTAGCTCGACACATCAACAAAACCATGCAAACCGCGCTTGGATTTAACGGCCAACCAGTCTTTTAAATGCTTTAATTCTTCCGTTTCTTCCAAATCATCCAGGCTTTGCTTGTTTTTTAGCAGCCGGAATGCCGACGACAGTACTTTATAGCGATCCCCGGTAATGCCTGCGCGTCTTAGCCCCACTGTGTTCAGTTTGTAATGCCGGGCGGGGCGTCCGCCTATCAGCATAAAGGGAATGACGTCCATATTAAGTCCGGTTGTACCCTGCACTATCGCGTACGAGCCGATCCGGCAAAACTGGTGTGCGACCACAGCGCCGCCGATGAACACATTATTACCGACTTCAACATGCCCGCCAATCGCGACATTATTGGCGAATATGGTGTTATTGCCGACTGTACAATCATGCGCAACATGGCTGTTGTTCATAAAGAAACAACTCGAGCCTATGCGGGTCGCCGCGTTTTCTTTAGAGGCTCTGTGCGCAGTAAACCCTTCTCTAAAGACGTTATTGTCGCCGCAGATAAGCCAGGAAACCGTTTCGGCCTTAAAGCTGGTATCTTGCGGCAGACCGCCTAACACGGCGTGCGGATGCAAAATATTGCCATCACCCATTTTCACATGGCTGTGCACCACGGCATGAGCACCCACCTGACAGTTAGCGCCCAATTGAGCACCTGTTTCAATAACGGCAAAAGGTCCTACCGTAATATTGTCTCCCAGCAATACGTCCTCTGCTATATAGGCGGTCGGGTGAATATTTTGAGCCATATTTTATCCTCTGGGATGATATTTTGAATGTAATTCTTTGAGTCTTTCGCGGGCAATATGGGTGTAGATTTGCGTAGTCGATAAATCCGAATGCCCGAGCAATAACTGCACGACCCGCAAATCCGCGCCATGGTTTAACAAATGTGTGGCGAAAGCGTGTCTTAACGTATGCGGCGACAGCTCTTTGTTAATCCCGGCTTTTTTCGCGTGGCGCTTGATAATATGCCAAAAAGCCTGCCTTGTCATGCTGTCCGCCCGGTTGGTGACAAACAGGTAGTCGCATTGCCGCTCGCCAAGAATCGTCTTTCTGGCTTGAGTCATATAATTTTCCAGCCAGCTCATGGCTTCTTCGCCAACCGGCACCAAGCGCTCTTTGTTGCCTTTGCCGATAATCCTGACCACGCCTTGCCTGAAGCTGATCTGTTCAAACTTTAAATTGACCAGCTCCGACACCCTAAGCCCTGTGGCATACAGCATTTCCAGCATGGTTCTGTCCCTGAAACCCAGCGCGTTGGTGACTTCAGGTGCGTCCAACAATAACTCGACATCCTTTTCAGATAACGATTTGGGCAACGGCTGGCCGATATGAGGTGATTCTATCAAGGCGGTCGGATCGACTTTGATGCTGTTTTCCCGGATGTAATAACCGTAGAAGCGGCGCAAACTGGACAGAATGCGTGCAGTAGA
>DATBQC010000443.1:0-7376 GCA_036561065.1 Methylobacter sp.
AAATCCCTCTCCCCCTGATCCGCCGCCAAATACCCAGCTTCCAAATACCGATTAAGCAAAAAATCCAGCTCCTTAGTCCCCCGCCGACATTGCCACTTTAACCGAGCCAGCTCGTCCATCAGCCCAATTTTCTCTGCACCAACAGTTTCTTAGTTTCGGCAATCGCCTTAGCCGGATTCAAGCCTTTGGGACAGGTATCGGTGCAGTTCATAATCGTATGGCAACGGTACAATTTAAACGGGTCTTCCAGTTCGTCCAGCCGTTCGCCGGTGCTTTCGTCGCGGCTATCGACCAGCCAGCGATAGGCTTGCAGCAGGATCGCTGGCCCTAAGTAACGTTCGCTGTTCCACCAATAACTGGGGCAACTGGTCGAGCAACAGGCGCACAGCACGCAGTCGTATAAGCCATCGAGTTTTTCCCGGTCTTCCTTGCTTTGCAGACGCTCGGAATCCGCAGGCGCTGGAGTTTGGGTTTCTATCCACGGTTTGATCGAGGCGTATTGTGCGTAAAAATGGGTCAAATCCGCCACCAGGTCTTTAACGACTTGCAAATGCGGCAACGGATATATCTTGATGGTGCCGGTATAAGAATCGATAGCTTTGGTGCAGGCCAGCGAGTTTTTGCCGTTGATGGTCATCGCGCAGGAGCCGCACACGCCTTCGCGGCACGAACGCCTAAAGGTTAAGCTGCTGTCGATTTCGTTTTTGATTTTCAGGATCGCGTCCAGCACCATCGGGCCGCAGCTGTCCATGTCCAGTTCGAACGCATCGATGCGCGGATTTTCGCCGGACTCGGGGTCCCAGCGGTACACTTCAAACCGTCGGATATTGGTTGCGCCTTCTGGCGCTTTAAAGGTTTTGCCTTCGATTAAAACCGAGTTTTTAGGCAGGGTAAATTCAGCCATCAGTACACCCTCTCTTTTGGTGGAATTACGTCGATTTCGTCGGTCAAGGTGTACATATGTACCGGCCGGTAATCGATTTTGACCTGATCGTCGTCCAGCCAGGTCAGCGTGTGCTTCAGCCAATTTTCGTCGTCGCGGTTCGGGTAGTCTTCCCGTGCATGGCCGCCCCGGCTCTCGGTGCGGTTGCCTGCCGCGTTGATCGCCACGGTGGCTTGGCTGAGCAGGTTATCCAGTTCCAGCGTTTCGACCAGATCGGTATTCCAGATCAACGATTTATCAGCCATTTTGACATCGGCAAAAGTTTTCCTGACTTCCGCCATCGCGTTGATGCCTTCGGTTAGCGTAACGCCGGTCCTAAATACCGCCGCTTTGGCCTGCATGACTTTTTGCATATCCAGGCGAATATCGGAAGTGCTGCGACTGCCGTTCGCATTGCGGATTTTATCGAAACGGGCGATGGCTTTGTCGCAAGCATTGCTCGCCAACGGTTTTTGCCTTGAGCCCGGTTTGATCAATTCGGCGCAGCGTATCGCGGCGGAGCGGCCGAACACCACCAGATCAAGCAACGAGTTTGAGCCCAAGCGGTTCGCGCCATGTACGGAAACGCAGGCCGCCTCGCCGATTGCCATCAAGCCCGGCACCACGGCATCGGGATCGCCGTCTTTCAAAGTCACGACTTCGGCTTTGTAATTGGTCGGGATACCGCCCATGTTGTAATGCACGGTCGGCAGCACCGGAATCGGCTCTTTGGTGATGTCGACATTGGCAAAAATCCTGGAGGTTTCGGATATGCCCGGCAAGCGTTCGTGAATGATGGCCGGATCAAGATGCTCGATATGCAGATAGAGGTGATCTTTCAGAGGCCCTACGCCTCGGCCTTCGTGTATTTCAATGGTCATCGCGCGGCTGACCACATCGCGCGAAGCCAGGTCTTTGGCGGACGGCGCATAGCGTTCCATGAACCGTTCGCCTTCCGAGTTGGTCAGGTAACCGCCCTCGCCTCTTACGCCTTCGGTAATCAAACAGCCTGCGCCGTAAATGCCGGTCGGGTGAAACTGGATGAACTCCATATCCTGCAACGGCAAACCTGCGCGTAATACCATCGCGTTGCCGTCGCCGGTAACGGTATGCGCCGAGGTGCAGGAAAAAAATGTGCGCCCGTAGCCGCCAGTCGCCAAGACTGTCATTTGCGATTTGAACAAATGCAGTGAGCCGTCGTCCAGGCACCAAGCCAGGATGCCGCGACATTCGCCGTCTTCCATGATCAAGTCCAGCGCGATGTATTCAACGAAGAATTCGGCCTTATGTTTTAACGACTGTTGGTACAGGGTGTGCAAAATCGCGTGACCGGTCTTGTCGGCCGCTGCGCAAGTGCGCTGCGCCAAGCCTGTACCGTAATGCGTGGTCATGCCGCCGAACGCACGCTGGTAGATTTTGCCGTCGGCGGTACGCGAAAATGGCACGCCGTAATGCTCCAATTCGATCACGGCGGGAATGGCTTCGCGGCACATGTATTCGATCGCGTCCTGATCGCCCAGCCAGTCGGAACCTTTGACGGTATCGTACATGTGAAAGCGCCAGTCGTCTTCGCCCATATTGCCCAGCGCCGCGCTGATGCCGCCTTGCGCGGCGACGGTATGGCTGCGGGTGGGGAATACTTTGGTGATGCAGGCGGTTTTCAGGCCTTTTTCCGCCATCCCTAAGGTAGCGCGAAGCCCCGCGCCGCCCGCGCCGACTACGACTACATCATAATCATGTTCAATAATTTTATAATCTGCTGCCATGAATCACCCTATCGATACGACGCGAAACACGGCCAGCAAAGCCGCAATCGCCAAAAATAAGAAAGCCAGATTGACTGCCCAGATTGAGATGATCTTGGGGCCTTCGGCGGCTATATAATCTTCAATCACCACCTGCAAACCCAACGCGGCGTGGTAGAAAACGGCGATGATCCACGCCACGATGCAGACGCTATTAATAGGTGTGGCCAACCAAGCCACGGTTTGTTGATAGGGAGCGGTCAAACTCAAACTCAGAAAGTAGATTAACCAAAAAGACAACGGAATCAGCGCCACGGCTGTGACGCGTTGCATCCACCAGTGTGTGGTTCCGCTTTTTGCAGAACCCAGGCCCCGAACCCTGGATAACGGCGTTCTATAGTCCATAATATCCCCACGCAAAAGTCATTAAAGTCAGCACCAACGAAGCCGCCAGTTCAATCATGGCATACCGGTTTAGCGTTTCCAGTTCAAAGCTGTTGCCTACATCCCATATTAAATGACGAATACCGTGACACAGGTGGAAAAACAGCGCATAAACGAAGCCCCAGCATACCAGTTTGAGCAGCCATAGATTCATGATCGCCTGCATTGCAGCATATGAATCCGCACCGCCTGCCAGCGCCGAAATAACATAAACAAACAGCAGCAATCCGGCTGAGAGCATGACTCCGGTCATGCGGTGGGTGATAGAAATAATGCCGGTTAAGGGCAGTCTGTAGACTTGCAAATGCGGGGACGTCGGTCTGTTTGTATTTATCGCCATAGTATTGTCCGGTGGTTGTGTTTACTCAATGGTCTTGCGATGCGAACCGTTCTGTTACCCGCCGACATAGTCAGCAGAATCAGTTGGATTATGTTGTACCATATATTAAGGTTGTCCGCTAAGGTAAAAACTGAAATTTACAGCCTGTTACGCCAAGTCGAAAGCACGAACCAGGCTATAAACGGTCAACGCAAACTTTGGACTCCAAAAAACCAAATACAGGAGTTCAAAGCGAGCTTTGGGGTCGCATAAATCGTGCGATATAACATATGCAGTATGGAATCGAACTTTCTCATCAACCCCCTCCCCCGAATATCAGCATCTTAATTAAACTATGTTATTTAACACGCTAAAATAGGTCATATGCCGCACTTTTATTTTAAAAAAAGATTCTGCCTCGATGGAATATTTTTACCCCCCCTCGGATTTACTGGCCTCTTGGAGCATCATCAATGCATGGCACAATAACTGCTGATTATTCGCTCTTGATACAGTTAACATTTCTCGTCCTCTGGCCTGTAAAGCAAATTTCTTGTTTCTTAGCCATTCAGAGCACGAGGTACCTCGCTTTAATGGGCTTTGCTAGTGTCTTTGTTGTTATAGTAAAATATTTCATTTGCGGGTAGGTCACTGTTATCTGTTTATGCTGCTTCCAAAGAGCCAGCTGAATATTTTTACCGTATTAAAAATAAATATAAGGATAGCCATGCTCCATTCGAAAAAAACATCTCTAGCTTTAGCTTTAAGCGCTACGTTCGTCATATACAGCGGCACTGCGCTGGCCGATCACGGCTCACTGGGCTTCGGAATTGGCACCGCATCGCCGATTATTACGCAACCCGGCGTCACACTCCCCACTAACATGTGGGCCGTTGGTACCATCACCCAATTTTCCAGCTTTAACAGCGCTTCAGATCAAAAACTGGTGGATTTGAGTAATGGTGCAAACCCTGACGTACATAGCGTGAGTACCTATCTACAACCTTCGGTATTTGCCGCTTACGGTCTTACCGACGACTTAACCTTTGGTGTAAAAATCCCTTATGTATTCCGTACCGGCGTACGCTCGCCTGACCCGGATAATCCAGGAACAATCAATACCTTGGGCGACCCCAACGGTTTTGGCGATGTCTCCATCTTTAGTCAATATCGCTTTTTCCATACCGCCGACAACCTAAACCATGTAGCGCTGACTCTGGGCCTCAAAACTCCAACCGGCCAAACTGCCGTAACAAATAATCAAGGCACCAATTTTGAAACGCACCATCAGCCCGGCAGCGGCTCATGGAACCCTTCAGCAGGCATTTCATATACTCGCGTGATGGGATCATTCTCGTTTGACACCAACGCCATGTACACAATAGCCACCAGGGGCGCGCAAGGGACTTACCTGGGTGACAATATCGGTTACAATATTGCGCTTTCTTACGCCTTCGGCGCACCAGCCCGCAACGCTTTTTTTGCTGCCAGCAACAATGCACCGTGGACAGCTGTTCTTGAATTCAATGGTGAGCGGCAAGCCCCCCAAAGAACCGCTGGAGTGGGGTACGATGCCAACTCGGGCGGGAATACAATATACATATCTCCGGGCGTCCGATATTCCGGAGGAAAAAACTGGAACACAGCCTTATCCATAGGCACACCGATAGTCCAGGATTTAAATGGCTATCAGACACCTTCCGAATATCGGGTTACTTACCGTTTCGTGGTCGCATTCTAACACCTGTTTTTTTACCGATTTTGGATAGCTTAAATGATAGATTTGCCTAATTTTCCGATTACACATATTCTCAGCAGAGCATCCGAAAAAGGATTTGTTGGTCGACTATTAGGACACATACTGCTGCTTAGCCTATTCGCGTTGAGCGCCTGTAGCCAAGTTAATCAGGATCATCTTAAAGCCGGAACTTCAGACTACAGCCATTACCCTACCGGCGGCGGCCTGTTCGTCACCGCCGCATTCGGCCCGGATGGCCGGTTGTGGCGGATCGTGCCGGAAAAGCACCACGTCTATGTCGATTATTCCACCGATCTTGGCAAAACATTCAGCGCACCCATACTCATTAATACGGAAGCCCAGCACATCAAGGTAAGCGGTGAAAACCGGCCCGGCATTGCCGTAGATCGCTCCGGCCGAATTTACATTATTTATGCAGCCGAAAGCACTCAACCGGTCACCGTCTATTTTAGCGTTTCAGCCGATAACGGCCGCAGCTTTTCAACGCCTTTGCCACTAAGCGATAAAGCATCCGAAGCCAATTCCTTTCAGGGTCGCTTGGCTTTGAGTCCGGCAGGTCAAGCCTATGTATTCTGGCATGACGAACGCAATCGCACCGACTGGAAACAGCCTGGAAACGCGATTTATTACACGACTATCAATGGACAGAGCGGGCTTAATTTTGTCGCCCAAAAACTCTCCGACACCCTCTGCGATTGCTGCCGAATTGCCGCCGCTTTTGACAGTAACAACCAACCGGTTTTATTGGCCCGTTTTATTTATCCCGACGGCATTCGTGATCATGGCCTGATCAAACCTCAAGCTAATGGCAAGAAACCGCTGGAATTCCGGGTTACTTTCGACCAATGGGCTATCGAGGCCTGCCCCGATCATGGCCCGACAATTGCGATCAGCGATGACAAATACCATATTGCCTGGTTTACGCAAGGCAGCGTCCGTCAAGGGTTGTTCTATGCTTATTCGACCGACCATGGGCAGCATTTTTCAACTCCGTTGGCGTTTGGCAACCCTGGAAAACTGCCCAGCCATCCCGATGTTATGGCTAAAGGCAAGCATATTATCCTAACGTGGACCGAATTTGACGGCACTAAAACCCAGCTTTGGGTTATGCAGTCCAACGATGGCGGTCAGACTTGGCTACCCGCCAAATCCATCGCAGAGAGCTCTACCGAAGTGGACTTTCCGTTTTTACTAAGCAACAATAAAGATGTTTTCGTCTCATGGAATAGTAAAAATGAAGGTTACCGTTTAATTCCGGTAAATTGAATCGTCCACCATTTTTAATAAAACAACATCATGCTCTTAAAAAAACGTGTTCCTGGTTTATTGTTTCTCTTTTTAGCTCTGCTAAACACGCCTGTACAGGCCGAGCCTTCAGCCTTCACCTCGGGTAGTTATCAGCAAATACTAGCCGACAACGCCAACCAACCGTTCATGCTGGTCATTTGGTCGGTAAACTGCTCTTCTTGCTTGAAAGACATGGCATTATTAAGCAGCATCCATCAAAGCAGACCTGAGATCAAGATGATCATGCTGGCGGCGGATGAGTTATCTGCCACCAATCAAGTTCAGCAAATCCTGGAAAAGAATCAATTGTCCGAGATTGAAAGCTGGGTTTATGCCGAGGAAAACACCCAGAAACTGCAATTTGCTATCGATCCTAAATGGTATGGCGAATTGCCCAGAACCTACTTCTTCGACAAAGCGCATCAGCGCACCGGCGTCAGCGGTGTATTGTCTAAAGAAGATTATGATGCGATGCTCACCAAAATTCTGAAATAAATCTTTAGCCAAGCAGATTTTTTATCATTCACCACGAAGGCACGAAGGACACGACGTATTATTTCTTCCTGTCCTTCGTGGTGATAAGCTTTTCTTAATGGGACGTTACATTTTTACCCCCCGGATAAAAAGTTACGTTAAAATGGCCGACATGAAAAACTACCGGTCTTTCTTTATGTCCAAAAAACTATTTTCTGCCCTGATAATCACCTGCCTGTTAGCCGCTTGCGTCACCAGCCCTACCGGCAGAAGCCAGCTCATGTTCTTGTCCGATTCGCAAGTCGACCAAATGGGCTTGCAGGCTTTTGATAATTTAAAAAAAGAAAAACCCATCAGCACTAACAGCCAATACAATCAACTGGCAAGCTGCATTGCCGGTGCAATTACCCAACAAGCAGGCGGCGG
>DATBQC010000444.1:0-3295 GCA_036561065.1 Methylobacter sp.
CGTATATTTATAAGTTTGTAGTGTGGTGTCTTAAAACGCATTTCGTATCCAGTCGATGTTGCCGTTGCCGGAAATCGCAATCACGTCAAAGCGGATAGGGCTGTCAGTTTTATGCGAGGCAAGGTAAATATGGGTTGCCGCGATGATTCGCGATTGTTTGGCGCGGGTGACGCTCTCGGCGGCGCTGCCGTATTTGTCGGTTTTTCGGAAGCGGACTTCGATAATGACCAGTGTTTGCTTATCGGTCATGATTAAATCGAGTTCGCCCTGTTTACAGCGGAAATTCCGGCTCACCGGCTTGAGTCCCTTATCGATCAGGAAGTTGTGAGCTTGTTGTTCGGCGCTTTCGCCGCGAATTAAATGGGCCGCTTTGGTCTTGAGCTTAGTAAACAGCATGGTGGTTAACAGCTCCAGGAGCTGTGTGTTCGTAGCTCCCTGTGATTTCAGGCTGTCCGGCCGTAAACTTGGCGCAGATCAGCTCGCGCCGGATGCGCTGATCGGAGGTCAGTGACAGGTTCCCGGTAGCGCCGGGATAGGTATTGATTTCCAAAGAATCCAGGCGTGTCGCCAGATTGTAGGCATCAATGCCCATCGCAATCAGGCGTAAATAAGAGCTGGGAAATTGCTTCCAGGTTTCTTTTAGCGCGTCCATGCTAAGTTCCCCCTGATAGGCTTTATTGAATAACCACGGCGTGTCGCAAAAGGTGATTTTATTGAGATCGGCATCCAGCGACGCGTTGACTTGTCCGGTGTAAACGGTGGGCATCGCATAAACCGGGAGGTCGCCGGCCTGATAAAACTGCAACTGGGGATTAATGGAACGCGCCTCCGGGCTATAGGCGCTTAGCAAAATGGCATCGGCATCCTGCCGTCTTCTCGGGGTGTATTTTATTCCAGGTATCAATGCCTGGATTTTATTGTAACGCTGTTCGCTTTCATCCAGATTCAGTAGTTTTTGAATCGGCGTGGAAAAGTCGGTTTCTTTCGGGTTATAGGTTTGGGATTCCAGGATAGTACCGCCCTGGTTTTGCCAGTCTTCCGTTAAATAAGTGGCGATGCGTTTGCCCGGCGCGTTATCAGGAATCAGTAGTAGCGCCTTTTGATGTCCGTCCGCCCTCGCTTTATGGATGATTTGCTCGGTGTCATCCAGCGGACTGAGGCTGAACTGGTAGAGGCGGTTTTTTTGCAAGCCGGGTATATGATTCAATGCCAGCACCGGCGTGTTGAAGCTGACCGTATCGGCCAGACTTTGGATCTGTTCTTTAGCCAGTGGGCCGATGACCAATTGAGCGCCTTCTGTCACAGCTTGGTTGTATAAGGCTTGCGGCGTCGACTGTTCGCTGTCGTAAAAGCGGATGGCGGGCTTGGAGGCTTTGTCTGCATGCTCGTAGGCTGCCATAAACCCGGCGCGGATGGCTTTGCCTGCCTGGGCAAAAGTTCCCGATCCGGGCAATAAGAGTGCGATTGCTTTGGCTTGCGAGGGCGTATTAACCTGCGCGTCCTGAGGACTATTTAGGAAGCTTAAGTCGGCAGGATGTCCAGGGTAAGTTGCGCGCCACTGGCTTATTTGGGCATTAAAGTCAGGCTGGTTTAGGTGTTTTAAGATCTTGGCTAACGACATCCAGCCTGTCAAAGAGTCTGTCTGGTTGCTCTGTAATGCGGCGTCGGGCAAGAGGCGCAAGGCTTCAAGAATCGCGGCCTGATTTTTTTCGAGCTCATCGGGAGACGATATTAACGGGTGCAGTTCGATTCTGGATTTAGCGCCTTCAAGCAGGTTTCCTGTCAATGAGAAGGCAAAGGCCCGTGATTGAAAGTATTTAATCTGGTTGTCCAGGCTCAGCTGTTGCGGTTGAATTTGCGCCAAGCTGTCAATGGCCTGTTCGGCTTCGCCAAAGCTGAGCAGGATTTGGACATAAAGCAGGCGCAGCTGGGCGCGTTGTTCGACCGATAGATCGTTGGGATTAATTGCGTCGGCAGCTTGTTTAGCGGCATTGCCGTCGCCTGTTTGAATTAAGGATTCGATGGACTGTAGGTGCTGCTTGTTTTGTTCGGAAAACGATGGGCTTGTCCGCATCGGTTCCATACCGATTGCGGCACTTCTGACCTCCATGGATGGAGGAAATGCCGAGGACTGCCGGGAGCCGTCTCGGCCACCATCCCTGGCGGTCGCGGATTGCTGGTATAATTCAACCATCGGTTCCGGCTGGTCGTTTCTTATCAACGGCTGCGTTATCAGTGATTCTTGCTCAGGCAGAGCGCTTTTGGCTGGCGTGGGTGCGCAGCCGGAAAAAAACACTAGGCCGGGAAGCAGGGCACATAACAATGGCGGCTTGTAATTGGGTTGCATCTTTTTAGGATTTTCAAGTGAGAGTATCGAATGTCAAGTGAATGCGGCAAATTATACGTTGTTGCTACGCCGATAGGTAATTTAGCAGATATTACCTTCAGGGCGGTTGAGATATTAAAACAGGTCGATCTGATCGCAGCAGAAGATACCCGGCATGTAAAAATGCTGCTACAGCATTACGGCATTACCAATAAACTGATTTCGCTGCATCAGCATAACGAAGACCACGCATCGAGCGGGTTGCTGGAAAAGCTGCGCGAGGGCTTGTCGATTGCATTGGTGTCCGATGCCGGAACGCCGCTGCTGAGCGACCCCGGCATGCCGCTGGTTAAAATGGTCAAGGAGGCGGGCGTCGATGTGGTGCCTGTGCCGGGCGCTTGCGCATTGATTGCGGCCTTGTCGGCGGCGGGATTGCCGGTCACCCAGTTTGCGTTTGAGGGCTTTTCGCCGCGCACCTCGTCAGCCAGAAAAGCGTTTTTTAGCGAACGGTTATTATGCCCGACCACATGGGTGTTTTACGAATCCAGTCACCGCATTCTGGCGTCATTGCAGGATATGGCTGAAGTTTTGCCGTTGGATCGGCAGATCGTCATAGCCAGGGAGCTGACCAAACTGCACGAAACCATAGTCAAAACCAGTCTGGTTGAGGCGCTTAAGTTGGTCGAACAAGATGCCAACATGAGGCGGGGCGAATTTGTGGTTATTGTTGATGGTGCGACCATCGATAAAAAAGAGCAGATTATTACGCCTGAGCAGGAAAAAATACTGCGCGTGTTATTGGGCGAATGCTCGATCAAGACCGCAGTTGCCATGGCCGTGGAAATTACCGGGGTCAGGAAAAAGATGTTGTATCAGGCAGCATTGGATATGGAAAAAACTAAATAGGCATAGCATTTCCGTTAATGCAATTTTCGGCGTATTTGTGGTCTGTTTTTTGCTTATGAAATT
>DATBQC010000445.1:0-10863 GCA_036561065.1 Methylobacter sp.
GAGTAGCTGTGTGCCGGATACCCCGTTCCAGCGAGCGATGGCCCTGTCCGAGGAAAGCGTACCGACGAGCCCAGAGCCTCCACCGCCACCCGGCGGGCCCTGTGGACCTGCGGGCCCTGTGGGTCCCTGAATCCCCTGCAATCCAGTCGCGCCTTGAGGACCCGTTGAACCCTGTGATCCAGCCGGCCCTGTCGGGCCTGTAGCACCAGTATTCCCTGGTGATCCTTGCTGCCCCTGAGGACCTGTAGCTCCTTGAGGACCTGTAGGTCCGGTAGCACCAGTTATTCCGGGGGATCCCTGGAGGCCCTGTTGACCGGTGGCACCTGGGGAGCCTTGTGGACCCGTCGGACCAGTAGGTCCCTGAGCACCAGCTGGGCCTATTGGACCTGTTGATCCGGTTATGCCTGGAGATCCTTGTGTACCTTGCGGCCCAGTGGCTCCGGTATCCCCTCTCGGACCAGTGGGTCCAGTAAATCCAGTAACACCTGGTGATCCTGGTGATCCTTGTGGACCCGTGGCACCGGCCGGGCCCGTGGGCCCAGTCGGGCCAGTTGGGCCCGTAGATCCCTGCGGACCAGTCGCTCCCTGTGGACCAGTCGGGCCAGTAGCTCCGGTTACGCCAGGTGTCCCTTGGGTTCCTTGCGGACCTGTAGCTCCGGTAACTCCGGGTGAGCCCTGAGGACCCTGTCCGGATCCAACAGGTCCCTGTATACCAGTTGCGCCCTGGGGACCAGTAGATCCTTGAGGGCCCGTAGCACCCTGTGGTCCGGTGGGTCCGGTGAACCCAGTAACACCTGGCGATCCTTGAGTGCCCTGCGGACCCTGTGGGCCTGTAGCTCCTTGCGGGCCAGTAGCTCCGGTAGGTCCTGTCGCGCCTGTAGTGCCCTGCGGACCAGGAGACCCCTGAAGGCCAGTCGCGCCCTGTGGGCCAGTCGCGCCCTGTGGGCCAGCAGGGCCGGTTGAACCAGCCGAACCAGCCGAACCAGTCGGACCTGGAGAACCCTGAAGGCCAACGGCACCGGTTGAACCAGCAGGCCCAGTAGGGCCAGTTACTCCGGTGATCCCCTGTGGACCAGGGGTTCCCTGCGGACCAGTTGCGCCTGCAGGGCCCGTAGGGCCCGTAGCGCCGGTTACACCGGGCGATCCCTGTTGTCCTTGTGGACCTGTATTACCAGCAATACCAGGTGAACCTTGTGTCCCCTGAGGACCCGTAGGACCAGTTGGACCTGGAGAGCCTTGTAAACCTGAACCAGTTACACCAGGAGATCCTTGTTGTCCTTGGGGACCGGTAGGGCCTTGAGGACCGGGTGATCCTTGAGTGCCTACACCGGTTACACCTTGAGGTCCTGCTGGACCGGTAGGGCCCTGTATTCCAGGCGATCCTTGAGTACCTTGTATGCCCTGGGGACCTGTAGTTCCCGCTGGTCCTGTAGTTCCCGCTGGCCCAGCGGCTCCCGCTGATCCAGTAGCGCCTTGGGGACCAGGAGATCCCTGAGTTCCTTGGGGACCAGTTACACCTTGAGCACCAGTGGCGCCCTGAGGTCCAGAAACTCCCTGTATACCTTGGGGACCAGTCGCTCCTTGGGGACCAGTTACACCTTGAGCACCAGTTAGACCTTGCGGACCTGGAGATCCTTGAAGGCCTGGAGATCCTTGAGGCCCGCCAAATGGACCTGTAGGTCCAACTGGACCAGGATCTCCTTGGTCACCTTTAGGCCCAGTGGCACCAGGAGGACCTAAAGGTCCTTGTGGACCTGTCCCGCCTTGAGGACCTGTTGCGCCAGCACCAAATCCGAATGTATTCTCGTAAGACATTTAACCAGGCGCACCGATCATGTCAGTGTTGAAGATCCCAGCCGTGTTAGGACCGATCTCATTGCCTGCCAAAAGTCTAACGACGATAATATTTATGCTATTGAATAGAATTTCAGATATGAAGGCGCCTACATATGGCGTGTAATAAGTTAGACGAAATCTAACTTGATGATCTTCAAGCATCAGCTTGAAGAAGAAATGAAAAGGTCAGGTATGAATATTACTGACTTTATCTAATATATGAGCGACCTGAATTGATAGATTTCCAGCGAATCGCCAGTCTAACGTACCATTCATTATAGCTAAAACAAACTGCGTCACTGCATTATCAAGCGGCAGATAACGCTTGGTGTGCACTAATTGTCCATTTTTGAATAAGGATGTGCCATCATATGAGAGCCATAGATCTTTACCGATTATCTCAAATTGGCGTTGCTTTTCAGATAAAGAATCTGCTCCATTCCCGAGTCTGAGAATTGCCTTGGAACTACCACGCGGGAATTCCAATTCAAGTTGATGGAAAGATCCTTTTCTATATTTCGCAGAATAAGCAGCAATTAATCGAGGATATCCACGATTCAAGCCAAGAGTCATGGAAATATCATGCGGCCCATAATCGAGCAATGCAGAATAATCACGGAAGGGTCCATATCCAATCACTTTTGATAGAATCGTGATCGGACCTCTGTGTGCAATCACGATTTCACGAAGGCGCTCATATGCAGGCGAAAATAAATGTACATGATTGACTAAAAATGGCACACCAGATTTTCTAGCAACAGCAATAAGTTTCCGAGTGCTATTCAGGTCTAAAGTCAGTGGTTTCTCAACCATAACAGGTTTGCCGCGTGAAAGGAGATATTCACAAATTTCGGCATGTGAAGAAGGAGGAGTAGCAACAACAAATCCGTCAATTGGAAGATCCACCATCCGTCGCCAATCAGATACTCTCTCCACAGAACTTAAGATGGGGCCACCTCCCATTTTCATATCGATTTCTGCTTTAACGCGAGAAACGTGAGTGAAGAGAAATCGGGATTTACGGATTCTTTTTAGTGCCCGAGAGTCACCTTCCTTAAATTTCAGATAAGAACAAGCAGTATCAGAAGCAGTGAGATATTTCACACCCCATTCACCACAGCCAATAAGCCCGAGACGGATTATCAAACCGAATAAGCTTCCGACGCCCAAGAGAAAAACCGCTTCAAGCCATCTCGCAAGCTTACGTGCGGTTCATACCCTATTTGGACACGGGCTTTAGTGATGTCAGCACAACGCCGGTTCGGTTCATCCGCTGGGTATGTATCGGGATACTCGACAATATTAAATTCAACAGGCTTCCCGAGGACCAAACCTATCTCCTCTGCAAGTGATTTCATAGAAATCTCGGGCGTCGGATTACCGATATTGTAAGGCTCACCAGCCTCACCAGATACTAGCACCTGAAGAAAGCCACGAATGGCATCGGTCACATAACAAAAAGTTCGAGTCTGATCACCCGAACCATAAATTTGCAAAGGCTTACCTTCCATAATCCTCGCTCCGAAGTTCGGGAGGACCCGATAATCCGTCTTCTGCATTCCTGGACCGTAACAATTATGGCACATGATGCCGACTCCGCCACCGAGGAAGTTCGAGACGCCGGGGACGGTGAAGTCATACACGAAGCCGTCGTAAGACCTTCGCTCTATCGATTTGATCTCAGCGAAAGCGATATCTTCGTGAAGATCGCGATCGTTGGTTCCAGCGACCTCATGAAGCCTTTCGACACCGACGCCCTTCACACCTCGAACTTCAACACGATAGGCGTCGACATACTCCTTATTCTTCCCGGCAGTCGTTTTGAACGAAAAAACGGAGCCTACATGACCGAGGCGCAGAAGGAGGGCGTTCAGGCCATGGATGACGTCGATGTTCGAGTTATTGAAGATAATGAGGTCGCCTGTCGTCTTGGCGTCGTGGTTCCCATCCCCACACCAAAATCCGTGGAGGAAAGAAGAGATCCTGTCCTTCGGAAGCTTCAGCAACCAGCCGGGGATGTTCTTGGACGGCCCAATCCCTCCCATCCCGAAGCTCTTGAAGAGCTCAACAAGGACCTTCGAATTCACATTGAGGGTGGCTATATCATTTTCCGAATAACTGATAAGGACGGTCAGATCGAAGAGATTCTTCATTGAAGAAGCGACACGATCCAAATACTTTCGGTGTTTGTCAGCATATTTCAATACTTGATTACCGTCGATTTCACAAACATGACCGTCAGCAAGGGTATATCCGAAGAGCCAAAGAAGATCGTTGATGTCCTCTATCCGGTTCTTCACGAATTTGCAAGAAGAGCGGTAACAAATTGACTCATCAGCAGTATGAGGGATGGAGGCGGCATCAAAAAAACTGACGCCAATCCTGTCGTTCTTTTCCCATTTCATGCAATGGGACGAAAACATGCGGTTCTCTATCCCGCAGTCCGCAGCCGCCTTCCGTAGTTCAGGGGGACGCGCCGCCACAACCTCCCGAACCATCTCGGATCGGATAGAAAGACCGAACTGAGGGATCCGATCCGAGATAAAGAACGGCTTCAAGTCTTCTTCCGGCAGATTCAGACGCCGGGGGACAACGATCTTATCACCGATTCGGAGGTCCTTGGCTGAGACCGGTCGGACCTCCTCTTCCGATTTTCGGAAGAGGTCGTGGTCTTCCGTCACCGTCACCGAGCGCCCCCACTTCGTCCGGATGACCAGGACTTCTCCATTGACGGGCCGACGAAGAACGTTCGTAACCTTACACATCTTCATCCGTCCATCCGTTCCGAAGGCAGGGACGGACAATCCGACGGGAGAGCCTCCAGTCCGCTCATAACACTTCTCGAAACTCTCGAAATAGGCCTCACCGTCCTTTTCATAAAGGACTTTCTGATCCCCAGTGAGGCAATTGAAAGGACGAATTATCGTTCCGTGCACATCATATTTTTCATGATATATGCGAACTAGCGTCTCTCCAAGCCTCTTGGATTCGTCATAACAAGCCCTCGGGCCGAGGGAGCTCACATTTCCGCGATAGCTTTCCATAGTCGGAACATGTTTTGAATCGGGGTCCCCATAAATTTCACTAGAACTGAAGAAAGATAATTTGCAACTCGGCTGTTTAAGGGCGAGTTCCATTACATTCTTCAGGCCAGTTGTCGCCACCTCAAGAGTTTCAAGAGGATATTTGCGATAATAATATGGACTCGCGATTCCAGCAGCGTGGAGAATGAAATCTACGGGCCTCTCTGGATAGAACGGTTTGATGATATCATGCTTCACGAAAGCAATTCGTTTCGTGTTCTCGAATTTCTCCCCTTCCGCACCTGCCGTAATGAGATTGTCTAGAATAATGAGCTCGCAAGGCGGCTCGCCGTCCACGGCGAGGACATTATTCATCGCCTCAAATACAGCAGTGAAATAGCGGCCAAGAAAGCCACGTCCTCCTGTAATAAGAATGCGCTTACCGGAGAAATTCTGAATGAATCCATCAGGCAAAGTGTGGATGATTTCAGATATGTCTGATTTCAAGATGAAATTGGCCATTAAATAACCATCAAGTTGGGAAGGGGAACGATGAATTTACCACCCATGTCAGAAAACCATGTGTTACTTCTGACAATTGAATCAGCGAAATTCCAAGCAAGTATAAAGATATGTGTCGGTCTCTTCTCTCGTATTGCCGATGTTGGGAATATAGGCACTTTCTTGCCTGGTGTATAAAGTCCTTGCTTTAGAGGTGAATCATCTACGATAAAGTCAAGAACATCTAGACCAAGTCCGAATTCATACATAAGGGTTGTAGCCTTAGCAGGCGCTCCATACCCAACAATGGTCCCACCGGATGATTTAATTTCAGACAATAATGTAAGAAGCTTGGATCCGAGAATTTTTACGTCAAAACCGAGTTTATAAACAGCATCCATTCGAAGGGAATAACGAGGGCCAAGACCAGCATCATTTTCCAATTCAAGAAGCTTATGAACTGTGGGGGAAGGAGAATATCCGAGTCCATTCTTCACATGGCAGCGAATAGACCCACCATGCGTGTTTATTCTCTCTACGTCGATAAGTGACATCCCAAGTCGACTGAAAAATGGGATAAGAGCATTCAAAGTGTGATATGATAGATGTTCATGGTATATAGTGTCAAAAAGGGTCCGATTACATACATCAAGCAAGTATGATACTTCGAATACAAACATTCCTTCTGGATTTAGAAGGTATTTTACTGATTTAGTAAATTCTGGTAAATTATCAACATGGGCAAAAACATTATTTGCAGTGATAAGAGAAAAATATCCGCGAGTTCTAAGTATATGTTCAGCTAGAGAGTGGGAGAAAAATTCTCCAATGGTATCAATACCAGATTCAGTCGCCCGCGCGGCAATTTTAATAGCAGGATCAACACCAAGGACTTGATGTCCGGCTTCGCTGAAAAAGCGAAGCAATGTCCCATCATTACTTCCTATATCTAAAACGCGATCTTTATCGGATAGATATTTAGCCATCGATTCGGCATATTGCCGAAAATGATCGACGAATATTTTGCTTGTACCCGATACATAAACATAATCATGGAACAAGCGTGTTGAATTCACAACACATGGAAGTTGAAAATGATGGCAAGATAAACAACGCCAAATTCCCAATGGGAATTCAGTTTGATTTTTGCTGAGTTCACTATTATGCAATAATTCGTTGGCGGGTGGAGTTGATGCCAACTGAAGTACCTGAACAAGTCCCGGCTCCAGACAGAGTCGGCAATCATCTCTAATGTGGCCAGCAATAGACATTATCATCAAACCTAAATCTTAGATCGTGCAATGGCTTGGATTTGATCTTCAAGAGTTTTGTTTGAGATAAAATCCACCCGCACAACATCTGATTCATGCGATTCATGCGATCGCACATTCTTAGCAAGAGTAATTATATCAGTATCCTCAATGAAAACCATGCAATGTTCCCGCAGGGGAGGGGTAAAGAACATCATTCCAGCTTTATAAATGCGGGGTTCGGGAATTAGTTTAGACCCGATATCTCTTTCTAAATACGCGACACAACCGCGAACCACGTATGTGAAATGCCAATCAGTTTTATGATAATGATTAGCTCGAACAGCACCAGCTACACTAGCAATATGAGCTACACTGGTAACCGATTGAAGTATAAGATTCTGAATGCGACCATTCTGATTGGTAAATGGAGCATCAAGTGGGACCGTCGGATCAATCGGCCATTCACCATCCATTACTGAATGCACATATTCATCATGAATCATGTTGTTTCTCGATTTTACCGAGGATGATGTTCTCTAAAGTAGAGGCCAACAAATTCCAAGTATGACGATCTGCCAACGATCGCGCAGACGCCTTATATTGGGCCGCAAAAGCGGGATCGGTAAGAGACCGAATCACAAGGTTTGTATATTCCGGAAGCCTCTCACTTATTGGCGCCTTCACCATTGGAACGCTCCCGCCATATACAGACCCGAGTGCGTCGACATCAGTCGTCACCGGAAGTGCGCCCGATGCACAACCTTCCATGAGAGTTACAGAGAATCCTTCAGTCCAAGCCACAGGATCACAGGAATAAGCGAGAATCTCTGCCTCCACCATCTCTCGAGCAATTTGATTGCGGCTTACAGATTTGACGAGCTCAATATCGTAATTCTTCAACCTTTGAAGAGCTTCCCAAACATATCTGGCGCGATTACATTGTACTCGAATAGTCGAGTCTGATACTGATTCATATTGATTATCTAAGAATGCTTCAAACCAGGCATCTATCTTATAGAATATCTTTAAATGAGCATAGGGTACAGCGCGTTTAATTGCTGGCCAAGCATTAAGTATCCAATGTAATCCCCTATCCGGAGATGAAGCCCATATTACGCGCCCAGGGACTTTTTTTACTCCCGTCTCTGCAATTTTATCATATATTGATGGATCGCACCCATTTCTTAGTACAGTCCATTTCGCGGGATCAGGTTTATAAGTGCGCGCCGTTTCTGGTCCCATATCAGAACCAGCCACATGATCCATACCAATTACTCTTTCACGATGCGATTCGGATGGACTGGTCCACACATCTATGAAATTCTCAAATCCAGGGGTACAATGTGTAAAACTGTTTATTTGTAGATTAACCATCCTCAGAATATTAGATGGAACATCTCGTAATAGGTCAGGTTCATTCCAAGAATAGGCAGCATCGAAACCATGTTTCATATCCGTATAAAAATTATTGAATTGACGACATTTAACACCATGAAATAGTTGAGGTATCGGATTACGAAAATAGGAATATATATAAACGTCATGACCACGACGTTGCATTTCAATGGGGAACATGAAGAAAGAAAGTTCTGAACCGGTCATCCCGCGTGGGTCATCCCACAAATTGGATAAATCAAACGCGTTCTGACCATGACCTCCAAGGCAATACGGGCCATATAGAAAAGCAATTTTCAAATTTCGCATGATCAATGGAAAGCGGACAAAATCAACAAATCGTGGAAATCAATTCAAAAGCCTTACGATGAGAGACTCTACCGAATGGAAGAATTATTTATTCTTCCCATTGGACTTCAAGTAATCCAGCCGCACCACGAGACTCTAGGAAAGTAGAGAAATACTGAGTAAGAGATTTCCAATCAAAACTTGCTGCATATTTAACACAAGCATTAGATAACTTCTCTCTCAGGTTAGAATCAGTCAATATATTAATGAGATTTGTAACGAATGCTTGTTTATTTTGTTTAAAAGGAGGAGGTACCGATAGAGAAACATTTCCCCAAAGCTCACCAAAAGCATCTGCCGTGCAGATAACTGGAACCGCGCCAGAAGCACAAGCTTCCAAAACAGTTACTCCGAATGTCTCAGTATAATGAACAGGATCACATGGATAAGCAAGGACCTCGGCTGATCCCATTTCTTGGCAAATTCTCTCTCTGCTCACAGACTGATGTGTAAACACACCGTGAGGCTCGAGCCTGTGCAAAGCTTCAATGATATACCGTGATCTTTGACCTAGTTCCGCACATTCTTGGTCTATTAGATTATCAGTCGGCGTGTTCTCCCACCGAGAGAACATATTAAGTCCGTTGAAATCATAAAAAACATGCAAATTGGCATGTGGAACGGCTTGTCTTACTTTCGGCCATAACTCAAGAAGCCAATGCAGGCCACGGTCATGAGACGAAGCCCATACTACTTTGCCAGGGACTTTATCAAGGGGACGGAATGAATTCGAATCAACACCATTATACATGACCTTCCATTTATTTTTTGGAAGAGAGCACTGGGGGAGCATATGTCGAGCATGAGAGTGCGAAAGGGGCGCAACAAAGTCTACTTTCGATTCCCATCCGTTATGGCACATATTGAAATCAGATACTTGTTGATTATAAAAGCGGAAAGATTCTGGATTTGCAACTTCCAATGGATCTGGAAGCATCCATGAACATAAGGCATCCCATCGTTGATGTTTATATATTGAGTCCCATTCAGAATAATGGCAGCAACAAACGCCCTCAATATCTCCACCACGAGTTAACTTTGAGAATAAAGTAACAGAGTGACCCATTCTTGATAATTCAAGAGCATACATAATAAACGATATCTCAGAGCCTGTAAGGCCTCTAGAAGAGGACCATATTGTCAAAGGGTCTATAGGGCGGATCATAGCCCTATCCGGGTAGAAGAACCCGATCCTGAGCTTCTTCACTTTAAAATTCCTTCTGACAACATATGAAAATGATTAAGTTTTCTGCGACTTAGTGGAGATCACATTGCTTCCTTATATGGGGGTAATATGTCTCTCGATATATCATCTATGGTCTTCTGAAGGAGAGTGTTCCATTCATCAGCAAGCGCATCCATGCCGAAGTGTGTATTTGCATAATCAATGTTCACCTGACGATCACTATCATCAGATTTCAGCATTGCAGCAACTACAGCATCTACAAATGCATCATGATACGAAGAAGATAACCAATCACCAGATATCATAACTCCGCGCGGACCAACAGTCTCGTTCAGAGCCGCGATGGGCGACGTAATGATCCTCAAACCGGCAGCTTGAGCCTCCATGGCCGTTATACAGCTTGTCTCAACGAACCATGTTGGGTAAGACCACACACCAGCAGACATGAAATGATGAGCAAGATCTACTTGATTAACGCGACCATGGTAAACAACACCATTGTCTTTACCTTGCTCAATGGATCGTTTAATATAATCAATTAAGTCAAGTTGTCCTTTATCATTGGATGCCTTAGCAGATGTCTCCCAATTATGGAATCCGTAAAAAACATGGAGTTCTGCGTCAGGTACTTGCTGACGTATGCGAGGCATGACTCGAAGAGCAACATCAAGACCGCGATCGGGGCTGGAACTATAAACAGCCTTATGAGGATTGCGCTGTATTTTCCCAACTTCAGCAAATCGATGCAAATCGATGCCATTCCTGGTGATTACTACTTGATCAGGATGAACAAAACGATGTTGACTTAAGAAATAATCCTTATGCCATTGACTAAGAACAAAGAAGCGATCAAGCTTAAGCGCCCTACGATGAGTTAAAGCTGTACCACAGTGAATATCGTGCACCCAACAAATCTTGGCTTTGGCTCGAACGTTAAATTCATCATCTACAATGTGAGGCCGACGTGATGTGATGAATACATCGCATTCGACATCCTTGAACTTCTCGTAATGGATATATTGTACCCCATCGTATGTGCCTTCAAGGCCTGGACAGTCGCCGTACACACGAACAGAATGACCCATTGATGCGAGTCTCTTCGACATTTCAACAACAGCAGTTTCTGATCCTCCAATGCCAGCTTTATTCATAGTGGCTGGAGTCCAAGGCTCACAACCAAAGCCAACATAGAAAACGAGATTTAATTTAGTGAAGTTATTCGAAGGGCGAGCCGGTATTATTATTTGAGGAGCCGGGGGTGATATATTATCATTTGATGGGGAAGGACTACTGATATTAGTATTGATTCCTCCTCCTTGCA
>DATBQC010000446.1:0-9210 GCA_036561065.1 Methylobacter sp.
GCATCATCGTTAAAGCAGATTCCGAGTTGAAAGATATTGCCGAATTAAAAGGAAAAAAAGTAACCGTTCCGAAAGGATCGAACGCACAATTTTTCCTTATCCAGGTATTGGCGAAAGCTGGTCTGACTTGGGACGATATTGAGCCTGCCTACCTAGCTCCGGCTGATGGCAGAGCTGCCCTTGAGCGCGGCGATGTTGCAGCATGGTCTATCTGGGACTATTACTACGCAGCCGCTGAAATTCAATTGGGAACGCGCACCTTAACCAATGGCGAGGGACTCGTGCAAAACTATGCGTTCTACACATCACGACGCGATTTTGCCGACAAATATCCCGAACTGATTGAGGCGGTGCTTGACGAAATTCGGAAAACCGACGAATGGATAAAAAACAAACCCGTTGAAGCGTCTGAGAAGTTAGCTATTGATATTGGTGTCGACGCAAAAATCCTGGAAAAAGCATTACGTCGCAGTAACTTTGGCCCAGAGTACATTAAACCCGAAGTTATCGCCGCTCAACAGAAAATTGCCGACACACTGTTTGCCATTAAATTACTGCCAAAACAAATCAAAGTAGAAGATGCTGTTTGGCTGCCCAAAAAGTAAGTAATAAAGACCATCTCGTCGTCCCGTTACCTGTTAATTCATTGAACGTAACGAGTTGACGACAGGGATATTAATTAACGAAATCCAAGAAAAATGGATTTCGGATCTCAGAGCATAAGGGTATCGGCTTTGTAAGACGCGTTGATTTATTCACGCATCAATAAGCCGAATGAAAAATTAATGTAGGAGTGAATTTTATGAAGATTTTCTGGTTTTTACCGACGCAAGGCGATGCACGTTATTTAGGAACAGCCAAAAACGCCCGCCCAGCAAACCACCACTATTTAACACAAATTGCCAGAGCCGCCGACGAATTGGGTTATGAAGGCGTTCTGGTTCCTACCGGCCGTACCTGCGAAGACTCATGGATTGTTGCATCTTCCCTGGTTTCGGTGACAAAACGCCTTAAGTTCCTGATCGCCTTAAGACCTGGACTATTGTCGCCGGCTGCTGCTGCGCGAATGACGTCGACTCTGGATAGGGTTTCCGACGGTAGACTTTTAGTCAATGTGGTTGTCGGTGGAGATGCTAAAGAATTGGCAGGAGACGGCATCTTCCAGTCGCATGACGATCGGTATGAGTATGCTGAAGAATTTATCAATGTCTGGCGGGAATTACTGGAGGGCCAAGAAGTTAATTTTCAAGGCAAGCATATTAAGATCGAAGCAGGGCGACTCCTGTTCCCGCCGGTACAAAAACCGCATCCCCCCTTATATTTTGGCGGATCGTCGCCGGCAGCGCATCAATATGCGGCAAACCAGATGGATGGGTATTTAAGCTGGGGCGAGCCACCCGCTCAAGTGGCGGAAAAAATCGCGGATGTCCGTGAGCGGGCGGCGAAAAACGGCAGGACGTTGAGTTTTGGCTTACGGCTACACGTCATCGTGCGGGAAACCGATGCTGAAGCATGGGCCGCAGCCGACGACTTAATCAAGCATCTTGACGATGAAGCGATTGCTAAAGCGCAGCAAGCCTTCAAGCGATCGGATTCTGAAGGTCAGCGCCGCATGGCCGAATTGACTGGATGGGGCGCGTCCCGAACCCGCGAAGCGCTTGAGGTATCGCCGAATTTATGGGCGGGTGTCGGCTTGGTGCGAGGTGGCGCAGGCACAGCACTGGTGGGCGACCCTGAAACGGTAGCGGCACGCATTCAGGAGTATGTGGATTTGGGTGTCGACAACTTTGTCCTTTCCGGGTACCCCCATCTGGAAGAAGCCTACCGTGTTGCGGAACTGCTGTTCCCTTTGTTACCGATTGATGCCGGAAAGCATAAAGAGGGATCTGTGGTTTATTTGAGTCCTGTTGGTGATACCGGGGGTGTCGATATTACCGAAAGATTGCGGGAGTCTGCATCGTGAACAGGAGCCGTCTTTTACCGGATTGGTCAAAGCTGATTGGTCTGACGTTTGGCTGGTTGCTACCGGTTTTCCTTATCATAGCTTGGGTGGTTGCCAGCCAGTATGGTTGGATTTCTTCCCGAATTTTGCCTTCACCCATTGATATTGTGAGGGCTGCGGTTGACTTAAGCATTTCCGGCGAACTGGCGAAAAACATTGTCGCCAGTTCCGAACGTGCGGGATGGGGGCTTTTAATTGGCGGCAGTATTGGCTTCTTTCTGGGACTCTCTAATGGTTTATTTCGCACGGCTGACCGATTTTTGGATACCACTGTGCAAATGATCAGAAATGTACCGCACCTGGCGTTGATTCCATTGGTCATTATCTGGTTCGGAATCGGCCAGGAAGGCAAGATTTTTTTGGTTGCTTTAGGGGTGTTCTTTCCTATTTATGCAAACACCTATCATGGGATCAAAATGGCCGATCCTCAGTTGCTTGAAATGGGTCGTGTTTATGGTTTGAGCTATTGGCAATTATTTACCCAGATCATTTTTCCCAGCGCTCTTCCATCGATCCTGGTTGGGCTTCGTTATGCGCTGGGTTTTATGTGGCTGACCTTAATTGTCGCTGAAACCATAGCGACAACTTCCGGCATTGGCTATATGGCGATGAACGCCCGTGAATTCATGCAGACCGATGTCGTGGTGCTGGCTATTTTGATATACGCCTTGTTAGGCAAGCTGGCCGATACCGGAGCGCATTTTCTTGAACTGCGACTGCTCCAGTGGCACCCGAACTTCAGACGTTTCTGAGGCTGTGCTGATAACCGGGGTATTTCTCAATGCAGAGATATAAAGAAAATCACAGAAATTATGATTCAGTTTCGTTCTATGAAGCCAAGCAATTTTCCACATCAGAGGAATTTGAAATGCCATTACAAAAGATAGATATTCTCCCTCCTCGGGCCCTTTATTTTAAACCGGAACCCGTGGTGGGATTATTGAAAAGCCGCGCGAAACCTAATATCAAAGTCGTTAAAGAGACCGTATCACCCCCCGCTTCCGGTATTGCGATTCAGGTTGAAAGACTGAGTAAAAGTTTCGGTGACATCAATGTCCTTGAAAATTTAAATCTGTCCATCAAACCAGGCTCTTTCGTTGCAATTGTCGGGCGTAGCGGCTGCGGCAAAAGTACATTGCTCAGGTTGATTTCAGGCCTCGACCAAGCTAATACGGGATCGATTTTTTACGATGACAAAATCCATCGTTCTCTCAATGGCGATGCCAGATTCATGTTTCAGGAAGCTCGCCTACTTCCTTGGCTCAGCGTCATTGACAATGTCCGGCTAGGGCTTAAAAAAAATCAATTCCACAAGGCGTTGAATGCCTTACAGCAGGTTGGGCTTGAAGCCCGCGCCGGTGACTGGCCTTCCGTGCTTTCGGGGGGGCAAAGACAGCGCGTCGCATTGGCGCGTTCTCTTGTTCACGAACCGCGATTGTTGCTGTTGGATGAGCCCCTAGGCGCTTTGGATGCATTGACGCGAATTGAAATGCAGGGCTTGATCGAGAGGCTTTGGCGGGAAAATGGCTTCACCGCCATCCTTGTTACTCACGATATATTCGAAGCTGTCGCCTTAGCGGACCGGGTCATTCTTCTCAATGAAGGGAAGATTGATCTGGATCTCGATATAGATCTGCCAAGACCCCGACAAAGAAGCGACGCTGAATTAAACAGATTGGCGGATGAAATCTTGCAACGCATCCTGACTTCGCCTGAAGCGGCATAATCGCAGAGAGGAATAAATGAAAAAAATAGTGGATATGCGCAGTCGCCCTTCGTTTCTAAGCGATTTTTACGGAGCGACTCCCGGTACCAACGAATACGAGGTAGCCAAGTGGCTTAATCGCCGTGTCGGTTCAAAAGATGACGAGCATTTCAAACGCTCACAAACAATCGAGGCTTTTGTCGAGGAAGTGCGGGAAGTGGGTATAACCGCGTCCGTCGTCGTGGGACGTGACACACCTGGACTCACTATTTCCAATGACCGGATTTTGGAAATCACCGCGCCTTATAAAGAACTCATCGGCATAGCTTCAGTGGACCCGCAAAAACAGAACGCCATTGCCGAACTTGAGCGTGCAACTAAACAGCTTGGCTTTGCCGGCATTAATATCGAACCCGGCTTCGGCAATCCTGCGCTCAAAGTCGATGATCCGCTTATTTATCCGATCTATGAGGCTTGCGATCAGCTAGGCATCCCGGTCTTTCTGATGTCAGGTCCGACAACGCCTGATTTGGAATATGCAAATCCCGCTGCGGTGGGCCGGGTTGCCCGTGCGTTCCCCAATTTATCTATCGTTTGCTATCACGGGTTCTATCCGTATGTGAGCGAAATGATTGGGGTCGCATTCCGTTATGAGAACGTCTATGTCGTCCCGGACATGTACATTTTTCTTCCCGGCGGAAGCTTGTATGTCGAAGCGGCTAACGGCTTTATGCGGGATCAGCTGCTGTTCGGCAGCTCTTATCCGTTTCGCGCAATGGGGCAAACCGTTGACGATTTCATAGCGCTGGGCTTTAACGAGGCAGTATTGGATAGCGTGTTATTCCAGAATGCAAAGCGTTTATTACAACTCGATATTTAGGACTGTATTTTGACCATGAACAGTGGAGAACACACTTTGAATACACAGGAAATAGAAACCGATGTGCTGGTGATCGGCGGCGGCACCGCCGGGCCCATGGCCGCAATCAAGGCCAAACAGAAAGATCCTTCGTTGCGAGTGTTGCTGCTGGAAAAAGCCAATGTCAAGCGCAGCGGCGCTATTTCCATGGGGATGGATGGCCTTAATAACGCCGTGATTCCAGGCTATGCCACGCCGGAACAATACGTCAAGGAAATCACGGTTGCCAACGATGGCATCGTCAACCAGAAGACGCTGTTCGCCTATGCTGAAAACAGCTACGGAATGATTGAGGAATTAGACAGCTGGGGCGTCAAGTTCGAGAAAGATGAGAATGGCGACTACGCGGTAAAAAAAGTTCATCACATGGGGACTTACGTCCTGCCTATGCCGGAAGGCCACGACATCAAGAAAGTGCTGTACCGCAAACTGAAGCAAACGCGGGTGAAGATTACTAACCGTTTGGTGGCGACGCGCATACTCACTGCTCCCGATGGACGGGTAGCTGGCGCACTTGCCTTTGATTGCCGCAGCGGCGCTTATACCGTTATCCGGGCCAAGGCGGTGATACTCTGCACCGGAGCAGCCGGCCGGTTAGGGCTGCCTGCATCGGGGTACCTGTTTGGCACTTACGAAAATCCCACTAATGCCGGCGATGGCTACAGCATGGCCTACCACGCAGGAGCTGAGTTATCGGGTATCGAATGCTTTCAGATCAACCCCTTGATCAAGGACTACAATGGCCCGGCTTGCGCCTACGTCACCGGCCCCATGGGGGGGTATACGGCCAATGCTCAGGGTGATCGCTTCATCGAGTCCGACTATTGGAGCGGTCAGATGATGCAGGAGTTTCATCAGGAACTGGCCGGAGGGAAGGGACCTGTTTTCCTTAAAGTCGACCATCTGGCTGAGGAGACTATCGCCAATATTGAGACCATCCTGCATAGCAACGAACGGCCAAGCCGTGGCCGTTTTCATCAGGGGCGAAACACCGATTACCGCACCGATATGGTAGAGATGCACATTTCCGAAATTGGCCTGTGCAGCGGCCATAGTGCGTCCGGCGTATGGATTAACGAACACGCCGAAACCACGGTACCAGGATTGTATGCCGCAGGTGACCTGGCCTGCGTGCCGCACAATTACATGCTGGGGGCTTTTGTCTATGGCAGGTTGGCAGGCGAATCGGCTGTCGACTATTGCGCCGTTACAGAACTTGCGCCCGTAGATGCCGTTCAGGTGGAAGCGGAGCGAAAACGTATTTTTGCACCGCTTGAACGCGAGCACGGCCTTTCACCCGCCCAAGTTGAATACAAGTTACGCCGCTTGGTGAACGATTATTTGCAACCGCCCAAGGTCGCCCGGCGCATGGAGATCGGCCTTGCCCGTTTCGAGGAAATTCGCGCCGACCTGCAAAAGATTTTCGTTTCCGATCCACACGAACTGATGCGGGCAGCGGAAGTCAGTTTCATTCTCGATTGTGCCGAGATGGCCGCCCGCACCTCACTGTTTCGCACGGAAAGCCGTTGGGGGCTCTACCACTCTCGCCAGGATTATCCTGAACACAATGACACAGAGTGGCTAGTCCACGTCCAGGTGAAGAAAGACGAAGATGGCGGTATGTCAGTATTCAAAAGGCCGCTGGAACCCTATCTGGTGGAGCCTGATGAAACTGAAAAAAACGTTTATCAGCAATTACGAATCCAACCCAAAGAAGCCGTCTCGCCAGGAGCAATACATGAGCTTTAGTACTATTGATTTTCCCGTTAAAGTGGATTTGAATGCCTGCATAGCCGACAAAGGCTGCACGGTGTGTATTGATGCCTGCCCGTTAGAAGTGCTGGCGATAGACCCTGCCACCGGCAAGGCCGGCATGAAATACGATGAATGCTGGTACTGCCTGCCCTGCGAAAAAGATTGCCCAACCCAGGCGATCCGGGTAGATATTCCCTACTTATTGCGGTAAGTGCCATGGAATTGACATTAACGGCTCGTCTTGCACATACCGACCCCATAGTGCGCCGCGTCGCGCTTATGGATTTGTTGGACGAAACCGATCCCGACACCGCTGAACCGATATTGATTGCCGCCTTGCATGATCCGGACAAAGACGTACGCATCGAAGCTGCACGAGCTCTGGAAGCACAGGATAGCCCGGAAGCCATTAAAGCTTTACTAAACGCTCTGGAGGACACGGAGCAATCCGTGCGCGAAGTTGCAGCGCAATCACTGAGTGCAGTTAAAAACCTGGATGTTGCGCCGTTGCTGCTGGAATGGACTGTCCACGCTGATGCTGGGGTTCGTATCGCAATCTTCCGTGCTCTGCGTGAGCTGCGGCTACCCGCCGCGACCAACCCTGCCCTCAAAGCATTGTCGGATGAGGATGCCCGCGTCCGCAGGGAAGCGGTGGCTGTGCTGGGTTGGCTCAAAGATCCGTCTACTCTGTCGCAACTGGTCATTCTGGCTGAAAACGACCCGGACGCCGAAGTGCGGCGAGCAGCGGTCGGAGCACTGGGTTTCGCCGCTGATGGCACGGTAAGAATAGCTATTGAATTAGCGTTGTTTGATCTTGACTGGCAGGTGCGAGAGGAGGCAGCGACTGTGGCAGACAAACTAGGACTGCAAGAATTGGTGCCATCTTTGATTCTTGCACTGAATGACAGTTACTGGCAGGTGCGCCTCAAGGCCGCCAGGAGCCTGGGGCGACTCAAAAATAGCAGTGCCGTGGCCGTCCTGTGTCAGGCGCTCGTTCATCCGATAAGCAACCTGCGTAAGGAAGCCGCACTGGCTCTCGGAGAAATTGCCGATCCTGCGGCGATGCCTGGTCTCTCTGATGCTATAAACGACCCCGATCCAGATGTACGCAAAGCGGCCAACCTTGCCTTCGGCCAGATCAGGTCGTTGCAGGATATTTCTGGTCAAGGTTGATAGGCCTAGCAACAAGCGACCAGTTAAAATGTGTCGGTATTGCACTCTTTCTGTCGAGTTTCAATTGATTGTAATGCTTTACTCAAATGGTTTTTAGGATCAACCAGCAAGCGGGCATACTGATCCTGATCATAATGATGGTCATTGTAATCGCTGTTGATCAGTTCAGCCTTGACAATGCCGCCATCGCCCAGCGATAAACCGTCCAGCATGATATAGCGGATGTCGTTTTGCATGCAGAACTCCTGCATGACCCGGTTGAACTCCAGGGTTAGCGCCGTCCTTTCCACTTGCGAGGCGGTGACTTCCCGCCGGGCGTTGGCAATATCGCCCCAGTCGTTGCCGTCTTGAATGGTGGGCAGCGGGGCGCTGATGCATACGACTTCAAAACGCAGGTTCAATTCAGTCAAAAACCGGGAATAATTGGCAACGGCTTTGTCCATCATCGCCGCAACAGACTCCTGGTATTTTTGCGCCCGGTACCAGATGACAAAGCCGGTATCGACTTCGCCCAGCATCACAATAATTTTCTTGGCGGTAGTTTGGCTGACCGCTTCCCTGAATACCGGATAGGCCTGGGTTGTTGAATTGGGGTTTTCCAGTCCCGATGCTGTTGCGCCAATGACGGTGAGGACATTGAAGAATAGGTGCGGAAACTTTTCCTTGAACAATGGGTGATTGAAAATAGGGCTATGCGAATCGCCCAGAACTAATATTTCCTGCATTGGAGCCTCATCCAGCCTTTTGTTAAGTATAAGTGGGGTAGGGCGTGCCTTGACAGCCAAGGCGCGCACGGCACATTGTTTATCAACCATAATGCGTGGTCATAATGCGTATTAACGTCCCGTCGACAAACAGCTTTTTTAGCTCCTTCACCATCACCGGGTCAAACATGATGCCTGCATGCGATTCGATATGCGTTATGGCGGTTTCCATTGTCCAGGGTTTTTTATAGGGGCGGGTCGTCGTCAGGGCGTCAAGGACATCGGCAAGTTTTACAATACGTGCCGATAGCGGAATATTGTCACCCTGTAAGCCGTGCGGATAACCGGTGCCGTCATAGTTTTCATGATGCCCCGCAGAAATTTCCCGAGCGGTTTCATAGAACGGGTTGCTGCCTAAAATACGCACCCCATTGAGCGGATGCTCTCGCATAATCACCCATTCCTCGTCGGTCAGCTTATCCGGCTTTTTCAAAATGGCGTCGGGCGTGGCAAGTTTGCCGATGTCGTGCAACATGCTCATTAAGCCCATGTGTGCGGCTACCGCGCTGTCAACGCCCATGGCTATGGCTAAGGCTTCGGTGTAATGCTGTACACGGTATAAATGACTGGCCGTATCTTGATCTTTACCTTCAGCGGCCAGACACAACATCACTACCGCGTCTTTGTAGGCGGTTTCCAGTTGATCGCGAGCGGTATCCAAATCGCGTTTCAAAACCAGTGATTCCAACGCCCGCACCACGGTTAAATTGAGCTCAGCCGGATCCCACGGTTTGGTAACGTATTTGTAGATATGTGCGTCATTGACGCAGGTCATCAGCGATTCAACATCGGCATAACCGGTGAGTAAAATACGAATGGCTGAGGGTTGGACTTGCAGCGCATGGCTTAACACCTGGTCGCCGCTGATATTGGGCATGCGTTGATCGCAAAC
>DATBQC010000447.1:0-3839 GCA_036561065.1 Methylobacter sp.
TATCGATGCTGGCAATGGCCTCATTTTAATATCGGGAATTTGTTGCAGCAGCTTTACCGCCCCCTGTTCTTCGCGCATAACGTTTTTTAACGAGCATGGCGTATGCAGGCACACCGATGCGGTCAACGGCGACAGTTGATCGCTGAGATCACAGCCCGATTTGATTAAGAACTGGCTAATATCAACCACCTTTCCGGCAAACTCAGCCTGCTGATATTCCTTCATCTGGCCACCGCAGCCACTGGCGATGGTCACTATCGCATCCAGGCTTTTATCTGCAAAAGCACTGCAATTGGTTGCAGCCAGCTGTTCCGCGTTTTCAATATCGCCGTCATGCCTATCCAGCGCTCCGCAGCAGGTTTGCTGTTCAGGTAAATGCACATTAAATCCCACCGCAATTAACACCTTGATTGCCGCATCGACGGTCTGGCGATCCAGCAAAGCCCCCATGCAACCGACAAACAGGCCCACATCGCCCTTAGCTGGCGAGATGTCGGTTAAATAGATTGAATTTAGGGCGGGGCGGTCACTTTGAGCCGACAACAAGCGGTCAACTTTATCGAGATGAAACAATTGAGGTAGCTTGAAAAAACGAGCCGTTTTTTGCAGGCCGCTGGACTGATAAAATCTCAAGCCCGATTGCGCCAGCTGATTTGAGGCTTTATTGTGGGACACTTCTTTCAGCAAAGTTCCGGCCAAAGAAGATTTCTTGTTAGCTTTTATTTGCCCGCGAAAATTATCAATCAATCGCCCATAAGGCACCACAGCGGGGCAAACCCGTTCGCAGGATCGGCATAACAGGCAGTTGTCGATATGCTCTACCAGCTTTTCTGAGGCCTCAAGATACCCGCCCGCCCAAGCCTGGATTAGCGCAATGCGACCGCGGGGAGATTCGTTTTCGTTTTGGGTTTTAGTGTAGGTGGGGCAATGCGGCAGGCATAAGCCGCATTTGACGCAGATATCCGCGTCGACTAATAGGTTATTCATGGTTTTGTGCTGCGATTGCTTCAATTATTTCGGAGTATTCATCGACTTTCGGCCGGTATAAAAACAGCCCCAGGGCCGACAGCCCGGTGAATATATACAAGGTGTTAAAACCATCACCAAACACAAACATGACCAAGCCGAAAATACCGACAACTTCAACCAGCGCCATTGAAACGATGACGGTCACCAGATATCGGTTTTTTGCTGCGGCAACGGCTCCACATGTTGTGGGGGAACAAGGCATGGTCTGATTCAAACGAAGCTGAATGTGCCGAATCAGGTTAGTCAGCGGAAAGGTCACGATCGCAACCGCATAAAATACCGTTCTGATCAGCACCCGTTGGGCTTCCGGCAACGGCTGTTGTAGTTGTTCGCCCAAGGTATGGCAAAGAACGATATAAGCCGCCAGCATGGTAAGCATCATGCCTACGATGACCCAGTGCAGGATAAGATCAGACTTTAATTGTTCGCGCTCAACCGGGTTGCCCATGTTGTTTCCTGTGAAGTAGATTTAGCTGCTTATGATACCAAACCCTGTTGCCATGGGGCATTAATCCTTTGAGTTTGTTAATGGGATCGCTCCTTTTCCAATTGCTCATCGCGGCAAGACTCCGCAACGGCACCACCTCAGCGACTGAAGGTGCATGATACGCAGTGGGCATGCCGATCACGCCTTCACGGCGTTTGGCACTTAATAATCGAAGCGCATCCTTACCCTTTAACGCGCCCTACGCAGTGAGACGAACTTATCACAGCGACAAGAGAAGATTTTTTTGACAAGATAAGACAACCGGTCGTATTATTAAGCTATGGCTGAAACCACAAAAAAACAAATCAACCGGGAAAACCTGTTAAGCCAAGGTGTAACCTTGCTTATGGAGCAGGGCTACCATGGCACCGGGCTGAAAGAGATTCTGGATGCGGTGCAGATTCCCAAAGGCTCTTTTTATAATTACTTCGGCAGCAAAGAAAATTTCGGCGCGGAAGTTATTCAGCACTATATTGAGCCGTTTATCAAACAATTGACTGCCCATTTGCAGCAGTCCGAAGACGACGCGCTCGGTGCGCTACAGCGTTATTTTGATGAAGGGATTGCCGAGCTTGAGAAAGCGGACTTCAAAGGCGGCTGCCTGCTCGGCAACTTAATGGGCGAAATCGGCGATACCAGCGATCTTTGTCAAAAATCGCTGCAATCCGCGGTCAATCGTTACCGGGATTTACTGCAAGCAGGCCTGACCAAAGCGCAGCAGCAAGGCACGGTAAGAACCGACAAATCGGCGGAAGACATGGCCGATCTGCTGGTGAATGCCTGGCAGGGAGCCTTATTAAGAATGAAAATCGAAAAATCATCCGCACCGCTTAAACAGTGTTGCCAGGATTTATTAGGGGATTTTTTTAAAGCGTAATCCTGATTGCGCTTTAAAAAGCCGACCCATCATTTTTACCATCAACCAGGAGACCGACATGCCAAAATATATTATCGAACGCGAAATCCCCGGCGCGGGTTCATTAGCTTATCGCGAGCTGCAAGACATTTCGCAAAAATCATGCGGCGTTCTTTGCGAAATGGGACCTAAAATCCAGTGGGTGGAAAGCTACGTGACTGACGATAAGGTCTATTGTGTCTACATCGCCCCGGATGAAGAAGCGATTAGGGAACATGCCGAAAAAGGCGGATTCCCGGCCAACCGCATTTCTCTGATCAGGACCATGATCGATCCTACCACCGCAGAATGATGCAATTCCTACCGTAGCACCTAGAGATGCAAAGGGAGACGGCCGGTTGCCGCCACAGGTTCCCGGCCCGTCAACTCACTAACAATCAGAGACACTACGATGAAAACAAGAAATGTAATAAAAGCCGCTCGTTCCGCGCTGGTTTGCACAGCGCTGCTTACTCCAGTTTTGGGATACGCAGAAATATTGGCGATGGTAAATTATGAAAGCAAGCCGGGCCAAACCCCAAGACGCGAAGGCATCGCAATTATCGACGTCGATCCGGCATCGAAAAGCTTTGCCAAAATCCTCAATGACATCCCGCTGCCAAACGACTTAGTCGCCCATCATATCTTCTACAACAAAGACCTCAGCAAAGCTTATATCACCTCATTAGGCAACGGCGCGCTGCATGTGATGGACATGAAACATGTCCCTTATCAGCCCAAAAAAGTGGATATGCCGGACTGTAAAGTCGGCGAAGACGTGGTCTTCTCCAAAGACAATCTTACTTGGTACATGACCTGCATGGGCTCAAGCAACGTGATTGTCGGCGATGCGCAAACCGATAAACAGATCAAAGTAATTGCCGCCGATTCGAAAGATGCTTTTATCCGTTATCCGCACGGCATCAGCATCAATGAGGACATCGATCGTATTATAGTCACCAGCACAGTGCGTCCGTCGGATCTGGGCGACGCGGGCGAAACCGTGACCGTTATCGAAGCTTCCAGCGGCAAAGTGTTATCCAGCCATAAACTGTCCGATAAACCATCCCCTTCCGGTGTATCGCCCGTTGAGGCTGTTTTCCTGCCCGGTTCGAACCCGCCGATGGCTTATATAGACACCATGTTCGGCGGAGGGCTGTGGACAGGAACATGGAATGCAGGCAACAAGAACTTTGATTTTCAGCAAGTGTTCGACTTTAATTCCGTCAAACAGGGCGTGCCGTTGGAAATCTACTTCAATGACAAAAATGACCGCATGTACATTACAACGGCCAATCCCGGTTATTTGAATATCTTCGACATCAGTCAATCCAAGTTGAAACCGACCTTGATAAAAGCTATCCCGACTGCTGGCGGCGCTCACCATGTGGTGCTTACACCCGATGAGCAGTATGCCATCGTGCAGAA
>DATBQC010000448.1:0-4367 GCA_036561065.1 Methylobacter sp.
TAAGAATTAATGCGATCCCCTTCGCCTTGCTGCTGCTGGTCGATTTTACGGCTGATTTGATAAAACGGAAACCTGTGGTCTACGTCCAACGCAGTACCGGGCAAGGTCGTCGGGTTGGACTGGTTGTTATGCAGCAAGACAGTAAATTTATGGCTGGAGGTTTGAATGCCGGAAAACAACGTATCCGTACCCAGATAATTGTTAATAAACCTGGATTTGGCTGTTGAATTGCCGCCAATCAAGCTGATTATCGGCCACCATGAATTTTTACTGGCCGTCGTTTCATCCATTTCGATGAGTCCCAGGTCATATTCAATTTGATCGAGCTCCTGAAAGACTTTTGATGCTTTCAGTAATACTGGACTGTCAGCGGCGAAGTGTTTTTCAAGGTTGAGCAGGTATTTGCTTGCTGTCTTTTCAGTCATCAGATTGACACCGTATTTGTTGAATTTTATGAATATAAGGGTAACGAAGTATACACCCAGATTGGGTGTGTAATACAAAAAAACAAGGGTGGAATGAAGGTGTTTTATTGCTGTAAAATGAAAAAGAATTGTTCTTTTCGTACTCAAATGAGGCGAATTTATAGTATATTGAGGCTTAATCAATGAGCCTTGTAAAGCGTGGTTTAAAAGTAAAATGATAAAATGCAGTAAGGATTTGGTTATTCTTCGGGGCCTGGCAATGTTTTCTATGGCTTCGTTAATATCAGGCTGCGCCATCCCGTTTTTTGGTGGATATGGCGCAAACGGTCAGTCGCTTGAAGCGTTTGAGCATCACGTGGAAGAAGTGTTCCGCTTGCAAAATCAAATGACTAGCGAGGTCATGATGCTGATGGAAAGCGATGATGCAAAAAAACCTGAGGCCTTAATGCAAGCTGAGCAACATATGCAACAGATATGCGCAGATCTTAATGAATATGTTTCTCGTGATATTGACGGCTTAAGCAGTGGACTTTTTTTACGCCGACGCGTTGAAAAATCGGCTATAGACTGCGAGCAGGCAGCTTTGGCGATCAAGCCGCTACTCAAGCCTTAGCCCCATCATCGTCGCTCAGTCGGCGATGGCGTCAAAACAGAATTTTGCGCAGGTTTGCTGTTATCTATTTCCGGATAATCCAGCGTGTAATGTAAACCACGGCTCTCTTTCCGCAACTGCGCGCAACGGATGATTAATTCGGCGACTATGACCAGATTGCGCAATTCAAGCAAATCACTGGTAACACGAAAGTTACTGTAATATTCGGCGATTTCCTTTTTAAGCAATTCCACCCGGCTCATAGCCCGGCTTAAGCGTTTATCTGTTCTGACGATGCCGACATAGTCCCACATGAAACGGCGTAATTCATCCCAGTTGTGCGAAACAACCACTTCTTCATCGGAATCACTGACTTTCGATTCATCCCAATCCGGGATGTTCGGCGTCGGCAAAATGCCGGGCAGTTTCTGCAAAATATCCTCGCTGGCCCGCTCTGCAAACACTAAGCATTCCAATAACGAGTTGCTGGCCATGCGATTGGCACCGTGCAAGCCGGTACAGGCAACCTCACCTATCGCGTAGAGATTGGCGATATCGGTGCGAGCATAGCTATCGGTTAACACCCCGCCGCAAGTGTAATGCGCGGCCGGAACCACAGGGATAGGCTGCTTGGTAATGTCGATGTCGAATTCAAGGCACTGCTGATAAATCGTCGGAAAGTGTTCGCGAATGAACGATTCCGGTTTGTGGCTAATATCGAGATAAACATAATCCAAACCGCGCTTTTTCATTTCATGGTCGATGGCTCTGGCGACAATGTCCCGAGGTGCCAATTCCTCCCTAGCATCGAAATGCTGCATAAAAGGCGAACCGTCAGGCAAAATCAGTTTACCGCCCTCGCCTCTTACCGCCTCGCTGATCAGGAAAGAATGCGCATGCGGATGATAGAGGCAGGTCGGATGAAATTGCATGAATTCCATGTTGCTGACCCGACAGCCTGCGCGCCAAGCCAAGGCTATACCATCACCGGTTGAGCTTTGCGGATTGGTGCTGTAAAGATAAGCTTTGCTTGCGCCGCCGGTTGCCAAAACTACGGCGCGAGCCCCCATTGTCTTGACCTGCTGCTTTTCCGAGTCCAACACATAGGCACCCAAAATCCGTTTATTCGCATCCCTGGAACTGGTGATTAACTCAACCACATTATGATGTTCGAACAGGTCGATATTGGCGTGTTCCTTAGCGCGTTCAATCAGCGATAGCGACACTGCTTTACCTGTTGCATCGGCGGTATGCACGATGCGGCGGTGGGAATGTCCGCCTTCCCGGTTTAAATGCAACTGTACTTGTCCTGACGCGGTCTGCTCCTCGGTAAAAACAACGCCCTGTTCCCTCAGCCAGTCTATGGAACTTTTACCGTGCGTCACGGTCAATCTGACAATGTCGGGATCGCAAAGTCCTGCGCCGGCATTTAGCGTATCTTCAATGTGCGACTCAATAGAATCGTCGGCACCGAACACGGCAGATATGCCGCCTTGCGCGTAATAGGTGCTGGCCGTAGTCAGGGCGAATTTCGACAGCACGGCAATATGCAGCGAATGATCCGCCAGCTTAAGCGCCAAGCTCAGGCCCGCGCCGCCGCTACCGATAATAAGGACATCATAATTTTGAGAATAAGGCATCAGGTGCAGGCAGTCAGATGGGCGAATGAGAGAAAATTTATTGTACTAACACGCTTAGTTATTATTGATGGATAATAAAGCTTTTTAGTGTAATAGCACAATCTTATATCTATTACCTGAGTTGTTATTTCCAACATAAGTTATTTCATTAACGATATTAAATGGAGGTTTTTATGTTCAATAAAGTTAGCTGGTGTTTTTTTCTGGTCGTTTTGTTTAATCAAACCGCATTAGCACAATTGCCTGATTTTACCGAAATGGTAAAAACCAACGGCGTTGCGGTGGTCAACATCAGCACCACGCAAAAAGCGTCACCTGAGGCTGAAAACGCTCCCGAACAGCCGCAGTTACCGGAAGGAATGCCTCCCGAAATGGAAGAGTTTTTTAAGCGTTTCTTAGAGGAACAGGGCGGCGGCAATGTGCCCAGGGATACCACATCATTAGGATCGGGTTTTGTTATTTCCCCAGACGGTTACGTGCTAACCAATAGTCATGTGGTAAAAGATGCCGATGAAATCGTGGTCAAATTATCCGACCACCGGGAACTGTTAGCCAAAGTCATCGGCTCCGATGCGCGTACCGATGTCGCCTTATTAAAGGTCGAGGCCAAAGACTTGCCCGCCGTTACCATCGGCGATCCGAACAAACTCCAGGTCGGCGAATGGGTGTTGGCAATAGGCTCGCCGTTCGGGTTTGAGCAATCGGTAACAGCCGGCATAGTCAGCGCCAAAGGGCGCAGCTTGCCCGGAGGGAATTACGTGCCGTTCATCCAGACCGATGTCGCGATCAATCCGGGCAATTCAGGCGGACCGCTGTTTAATATGGAAGGCAAAGTCGTCGGCATCAACTCCCAGATTTACAGCCGTACCGGCGGATTTATGGGGCTTTCGTTCGCCATCCCGATGGATGTGGTGATGAATGTCGTCGATCAAATAAAAGCCACCGGCAAAGCAGCGCACGGCTGGCTGGGCGTCCAGATACAGGATGTCACGCGGGAACTGGCTGAATCCTTCGGCATGAAAAAACCGCAAGGGGCGTTGGTTTCCAAAGTGCTGCCCGGCAGTCCTGCTGAAAAAGCCGAATTGCAAATCGGCGACATTATCACCGAATTTAACGGTCAGCCGATCGAGTCCTCGGGCGACTTGCCGCCCATGGTCGGCATAACGCCGATCAATAACAAAGCCACCTTAAAAATCATCCGGCAAGGCGAGGTAAAAACCATCGAATTTAAAGTGGGCCTGTTGCCGGAAGAAGTGGATAAACTGGCGGAAGCCAAAACCGCGCCAAAACTGCCTCATAACCGGCTCGGTATTAATGTCATCGACTTAACCGACGAGCAAAGAAAAACCTTGGAGGTTACTAAAAACGGCGTGTTAGTGCAGGATGTCGGCAAGGGTCCTGCCAAGGACGCCGGAATTCAGCGCGGCGATGTGATCTTGCGCATTCAGAACAGCGTGATCCGGGATGCGGCCGATTTTGAAAAAACCGTCAAAAAACTTCCCGCCGGAAAATCGGTCGCCATGCTGGTACAGCGTCAGGGCAGTCCGGTGTTTCTGGCGATTAAAGTGGATAAATAATCCTATTTTCTTTCAACTTAATCTACAAAAATAGAGTGACCGTTTCCGGCTGTATGACAGCCGGAAACGCCAACCCTTCGCTAAGCTCAAACAGATTTTTCCTGCAAAAAACTCCCCGCCTTACACTTAAAAC
>DATBQC010000449.1:0-7784 GCA_036561065.1 Methylobacter sp.
TTGATCATATAAAAATAAGTATTATTGAAAATAGCGCCGCGAAAGTCGCTTCTATAAAATGATGGTGGAGAGATATATTTGCGAAAATCTATCGAGTCAAAAGTTGTGTATTGAAAGCATCCATTCCAATTTGCTGGATCATCGCCTTGCATAAATTTCTTATAATTAACGGGTAAAGACATATTCATAATTCCTAGTTATCACTCATAATAAAGCTGTGATTACCCCACTCAAAAACAGCAAAGTAATCACTCTTAAAGGTTTAAAGTAAAGAATTAAACTCTCAATGCCCAACCATCCCAACATCCCTCTTCTTAAACTGAATCACCTGCATCATCCCCATATCCTCATGGGACAACAAATGGCAATGCAGCACCGTCTTACCGTCGAAATCTTCATAACGGGTCAGGATGTTTTGCGGCTGGCCGTATTTGACCAACAAACTGTCGCGCCACAGGGTTTCCGTGTTGCCGAGCGGGTCGGTGCGGGTGGTTTGGAAGTCGTTGGTGTGGATATGGAAAACATGGTTCCGGGTCGGATCGATGGAGCTGATGGTCCAACTATCGGTGCCAGTTTGCGGGCCATTGCTGTCTTCCGGATGTTTCGCCAGTTCTTCGGCCGTTGGGCGCAGCTCCAAGTAGCGCGGTTGGTTGGCGTCGAAGACATGGCCGTTGACCTGGAAGCCTATCGGATAGCATGGGGTTTTATCCCTGTCCGGGTTGCAGGCGATGCCGCCGTCGTTGCCGCCTAACGGTTGGTCGCGGTTAAAGGTGGCGATTTGGTTGTATTTGACGTTGCTGTCCTTGATGTCGCTATACGGATACAGTTTTACCATTTCTGCGTTGGTCGGCAGGCCGGTGTCTGCAACCGGTTTTTCATCCGCGACCTCTACCCAGGCCACGATATAGTTGGTATAGCTGGCTATCGACGGGTCCAAGCGGCCGGTAATGTAAGTATCGGCGGTTAGAGCGTAACGGCCCGAGGTTTTGCTCGCTTGTACCAGTACGTCGCTACGGCTGCCCGGTATTAATTCTACGGCCTGCCGTTTCAGCTTGAAGGTTTTTTCCTGGTCCCATTTGCCGGTGCAGCAGTAGTCTTTTTGCTCCCAATTATTCACCCAGGTGTCCACTTGGCTCAGGTAATTGCCGTCGACGGCGATTTCGTGCAGGTCGTGCTTTTCCAGGGTGAGCTGGGCGGTGCGGTTAAACGAGCTGTCGATAAACCGCCAGCGCTGGATTTCGCCGGGATGCATTTTGATGGTCGGCGCAATTTGTCCGTTGACCAGCAGGTAGCGGTTGCGGACGAATGCCCGGTCGTCGCCCAAGGCCAGGAAATCGTTGACTTTGCCGGTATCATCGTAAGGGATGGTTTGCAGCATGAAGATTTTTTCGTTGGCGTTGGCTTTCAGGATCGATTGCGGCGTTTTCGCCGGATCGTCCTCGACGATGATCGTGCCTTCCATGCCGCTGCCGACCTGCACGCCGGTCGAACCGTGCACATGCGGGTGATACCAGAATGTGCCGGGGGTGTGGTTTTTCGGGATTTCGATTTTAATCTGTCTGGGATTGGAGCTTAAGCTGCTATTTTTTTCCGGGTCAGGATTGGTATAGGGAACCGGCGGCACCACGACCAGGATATTGTCGGCGTTGCCGATCGGCGAAACGTGCATGCCATGGGTGTGCAGGTTGGTGCAATTGAATTTATCGGGCAGCGGCGAACCGCCGAACATATCGTGCGGGTTGTTGCAGACTTGCTCCGGATCGGCTTTGCCGGTCGGGTCCAGTTGGTTGTTCAGCGTGATGTTCAAGGTGTCGCCGGGCTTGACGCGCAAGGTCGGGCCGACCAGTTTGCCGTTATAAGAACGCAAGGTTACGCCGCAACCGGCGATTTTGGTTTTGGCCGGGTCGGTGAAAGCGACATTTAAATCGACGTCGAGCTGGCCGTTACTAGATTTGAACTCTTGCGGGGCAACATAGGCTTGGCCGCCGTAGGTTTTCAGGTCGGTTTCCCGGTAGACGCAGGCCGGATCGGGCGGCACGTCATAGGTTTCGGCAAGCGTGGGCATTGAATATAGGCCAGCGGCCAGCGCCAGCAGAGTAGTACGGTAGAACATGGTTATCTCCTGGTTCAGTGAGGCTTGACGGGGGGCGGGCAATTAAGCTCGGCGTCGGTAGTGTCTTTAACGGTCTCTTTGGTCCGTTCACTGTGGCAGGAGGGACAGCCGGGAGCGGCGCATTTAACGCATTGCTCCGGTACGCCCTGATCATTGGCGTCGTGCTTGCCGGTAGGGCAGGCATGGACGGCGTCATGGGGTTTCGTGGTCGTGGTTGGCGATGGATCGGCCAGGGCGGCAGCCATCGGTAAGACCAGCATTGCCGCTAAGGCGGCAGCCTTGATGTTGAACATTGTGTGGCGTTCCTGTTTATTATTGTTATAGCTAGCCGACGAAGGTAATAGATGTTTTTAGGTACCTATGTCGAAGCTCGTCGCCAAGCCGTCTTATCGGGATGGTTTTCATCCAGTAGCTTATTCGGTGCTAAGGAATATGCGCAAAATAACATCAACAACTTATCCTACGCTGCTGGAGGCCAGGCTATGCCTGACTATCAGAAAAAGCCTAACCTCCAGCGTACTTCAGTTGCCGAAGTTAATTTAGGCATGTTCCTAGGGGATTCAGAAAGATAGAGGCTTGAACAAGCTTTTGTTTAACCCGCCCAGATGTTCCGTGGGTGAAGTGCTGCTAAGCGATGGCCTCTTTCAATATGGACACGATTCCGAAAGCGGCTCGAATTCTAACGGAATTATTGAGTCAGCAAAAGGTTTATATTTTGTTCATGCTGGAAGAATGGCAGCTGCTCGCACATTACCTTGCCTTGTTTGAAGATTGGATAGCGAGATTGTAATCACTGGCATTCGGGGATGTATCCGGCTCAACGCCTTTCACTCAATGATTCGGATAAGCCCTGTAGAGGATACCGCTATACGTACCTTAGGAGCTGTAAGCACTTCCCTTAAGAATTAAACTTGTCGCACCAGGCCTGGATACTTTGCTTCAAAAGCATCCGCTGTTAGCAAGGTGATTCCCTCAGCGGTAATAGCCAATTCTTGATAACCGTTGTCCAGCAGCACCCTTGCATCCACCTGAAAATCGGAACGCCCAAGGCCGCGCTTGCTGCTCTATCAACCGAGACAGTTGGGTTTTGGCTTCGTGAATATTGAATGTCCTCATGATAAACCTCATTAAGTTTAGTCTAAGCATAATTGAAGTGCTGATTTAATCCTTCGACAAGCTCAGGATGAACGGTAAATTTTACGCTGGCTCCCAAGCTCCTGCTTAGGAGCCCAGATTGCGAAGCGCTCGGCAACCGCTCCTGCGTTGCTCTACCTCCTGCACCCGTGCAGTCGTAGCTTCGCGAGGCAGGAAGCTGGAGCTACCTGCCCTGAAATATATCCACGCTATTGCCATTGTTAAGTGCTATTGCAATCACTATATAAACTGAGATACTTGTAGCACCCGTTTTACAGGAGATCGAGCCTTGACTAAGCGACCAAAGATTCAAAAATCCCAAGCTTCCACGCCTCCATGGCATCTTCTTGAACCCTGGCAGACCACCGCTTGGCTCAAGGTCGACCCCGAAGTGGGCCTAGGTCACCAGGAGGCAAAAGAACGCCTTGAGACCTACGGCCCGAACGCTATCCAGGAGCAAAGCCGCCGGGGGCCGGTGCGGATGTTTTTCGGTCAATTCGCCGATTTCATGATCATCGTGCTGATTTTGGCCTGCATAGTTTCGGGCTTGGTCGGCGACTTGACGGATACGATCGTCATTCTCGTGATTATCGTGTTAAACGCGATCATCGGATTCATCCAGGAGTACCGCGCGGAAAAGGCCGTGGCCGCGCTTAAACGTTTGTCCAGCCCTACCGCGCAGGTGCTGCGCGAGGGGAAAACCCATACTATAGCGGCACATGAGCTGGTTCCCGGCGATCTGGTCATGCTTGAGGCCGGCAATATCGTCCCGGCCGACCTTAAGCTGCTGGATGTGGCGCGGCTCAAGGTGGAGGAGGCCGCGCTGACCGGCGAATCGCTGCCGGTCGAAAAATCGGGGGCGCTGATACGGGAGTTGGATTCGCCGCTCGGCGACCGTCTCAACATGGCTTACAAGGGAACGATAGCGACCTATGGCCGTGGCGTCGGAATTGTCATCGCCACGGGGATGGATACCGAACTCGGCAAAATCGCCGAACTGCTGCGCCAGGGAAAAGAAACTAAAACCCCGCTGCAACAACGCCTTGCCAGCTTCGGCATGCGCCTTGCCCTTTTGGTTTTGGCGGTCTGCACAATTATTTTCGTGGTGGGTTTGCTGCGCGGCGAAGAACCCGTACTGATGTTTCTGACTGCCGTCAGTCTGGCCGTGGCCGCCATTCCTGAGGCTTTGCCCGCCGTAGCCACGGTGACCTTGGCTATAGGGGCGCGCAAGCTTGTCACCAAAAACGCGCTTATCCGCCGTCTGCACGCAGTGGAAACTTTGGGTTCGGTGACCTTCATCTGCTCGGACAAGACCGGCACTCTGACGCAAAATCGCATGCATGCCGAAGCGTTCTACGTTGACGACCGCTTGCGGGAAGGCATAGCCGCCGATTTTCCGGCACCGCTGTTACGGGCGCTGGCCCTAAACAATGACGCCCGCCGTCACCACGATGGTCAATTGCTGGGCGACCCCACCGAAATAGCCTTGCACGAAGCGGCCGAAAGCGTTGGCTATGTTGGGGCAGATCTGGCAAAGGATGCGCCGCGACTGGATGAGATCCCTTTCGATTCCGAGCGCAAACTGATGACCACGCTGCACCAGGAAAACGGCGGCCTTGTCGCTTACACCAAAGGAGCGCCGGAGAATGTGCTTCAACGCTGTGCCAGCCTATGGGCCGGTGACGGCTCACAACCTCTGCCGAAAGAAAAGATACTGGCCGCCGCCGAGCAAATGGCTGAGAAAGGCCTGAGGGTGCTGGCCCTGGCGTACCGGCAGTTCCCTGAACAGCCGCAAATGCTGAACGCCGACTCTATCGAAACCGGTCTGTGTTTTCTGGGCTTGGCAGGATTGATGGATCCCCCGCGCCCCGAAGCCAAGGAAGCGGTGGCACTGTGCAAGACCGCCGGGATCACGCCAGTCATGATCACCGGCGATCACCCTGCGACTGCCCTTGCAATTGCAATCCGACTCGGTATCGTCGATGACGGCTGCAAGGTGCTGACCGGGTCGCAACTGTCGCGGATGAGCCTTGAGGAATTCGAGAAACAGGTCGAAGACGTTCGTGTTTATGCCCGTGTTGCGCCGGAGCAGAAGATCAAAATCGTCAAGGCGCTACAGGACAGGGGGGAATTCGTGGCGATGACCGGGGATGGCGTCAACGATGCCCCGGCTTTGCGGGCCGCCAATATCGGTATCGCGATGGGCAAGATCGGCACCGATGTGGCGCGGGAAGCATCGCACATGGTGCTGCTGGATGATAATTTCGCTACCATCGTCAGCGCCGTGCGCGAAGGAAGGCGGATTTTCGACAACATCCGCAAGTTCATCAAATACGCGATGACCTGTAATTCGGCGGAAATCTGGACGCTGTTTTTGGCACCTTTTCTGGGCTTGCCGATCCCGTTGCTGCCTATCCATATCCTGTGGATCAATCTGGTCACCGACGGCCTGCCGGGGCTGGCCCTGGCCGCCGAGCCGGAAGAGAAGGGCATCATGGAACGGCCGCCCCGTGCGCCTCAGGAAAGCATTTTTGCGCAAGGCATGTGGCAGCATATTCTGTGGATCGGCCTGTTGATGGGCGGTATCTCCTTATTCGCCCAAGGCTGGGCTTATTTTACCGGTTGCGCCCACTGGCAAAGCATGGTGTTCACGGTGCTGGCCCTGTCGCAGATGGGACATGTGTTGGCGATCCGGTCGGAACGGGAATCGCTGTTCAGTCAGGGATTGCTTTCCAACATGCCGCTGTTAGGTTCGGTGCTGTTGACATTCGGCCTGCAAATGGCGGTGTTATATGTGCCGGTCTTGCAGCCCATCTTCAAGACCGAGGCTTTGAGTCTAGGTGAATTGTCGCTCTGTCTGGCGCTTTCTTCGGTCGTGTTCTTTGTGGTGGAAATCGAAAAGTGGATGCGCCGCCGGGGCTGGATTTACCGAAACGGACCGAAAGATTCAAAGTCGACGTAACGATTTATACCTAAAAACTGCAGCTGAATATCCCAAACCCTGTTCGCCCTTAGCGAAAGAAGCCTTGTGTCCGTGGCAAAGATCAGCACAATCCCGCTTACACTGGATTCAAACTGTGCTTAGGGTAATACCTAAATCATTACGAACATTTTATTGGGTGTTAGAATACGATCAGAACCGTGCGTTTGCTCCATTAGCTGACATCTGAAAAATGCACAAAACGAATCCGTTAAAAACATTTTCTATTAAGAGGACACTATGCGGAACATGAAGCTTTTACCCGCGCTGCTTGGAGCGACACTTGTCATCGCCATCATTTTATATGTCGCCTTCTATTTCATATTTCTCGATCTGTTTGTCGACTTATGGTGGTACGAGTCATTAAAGCTTGAAGCCTACTTCTGGCTTAGACTGCTCTACAAGTTCTTCCTTTCCGGCGGCGTCACGCTGGCATTTTTTGCTATTTTCTTTTTTCATTTCTGGATCGCCTCGCGCTATCTGGGCATCAATCCGGCCGACGAGCTGCTTAGCAATGTCGATAAACGCCGACGCTTCCAGCGTTTTGCCGACACCTTTATGAATGGTTCGGCAATGGTATATACACCCATTGCCTTGATTCTGGCCATATTTGTCGCCATCCCTTTCTATAATCAATGGGAATCGACATTGCTGTACTTTTTCGGCAGTGATTCGGGCGTAACCGAAACGGTTTACGGCAAGGATGTCAGCTTTTATCTGCTGTCCTATCCGACCTACATGCTGATTCAGCATGAGCTGTTGACAACTGCCGCGCTGATTTTCTGCATGGTCGGCATTTTATACTGGCTGGAACATATTTTTATACCGGATGAAAACTCCGAATTCCCCTTAGGCGCAAAGGTTCATCTAACCGTGCTGATCGGCTTTGTCGTTGCCTTTGTGGTTTGGGGATTCATGCTAAATCGTTACACCCTGCTTTATACCAATACGCACGAACCGATATTTTATGGTCCTGGTTTTGTAGAAATACGCTATCAATTGCCGCTGATCTGGCTGGAAATTATTACCTTCATGGCGACCGCGATAGCGGCAGGCCTGTTTATTTTTTCAGAAAAACACCGCGTAAAAGCGCCGTTTTTAATATCGCTAACCCTGTTCCTGTGCGTCGCAGGTTTGCCGAAAGTTCAATTTATTCCAGATTTAATCCAAAAATATATCGTCAACCCGAATCCGGTCAAATCCAACAAGTCGTTTATGCAGCACAATATTAATGCGACGCTGGCTGCTTACGATTTGAAGAATATCAAGACGGTCGATATGACTATTAAGCTGGATGCGACCAAGGATATTGAAGCATGGAGCTCACAAAAGCATTTTGAAAATATTCCGGTATGGGATCGGGAATACATCATTGATAGCTATAAGCAGTTACAAGAAATAAGGCCTTATTACAAAATACTGTCTGTTGATGAGGATCGCTATTTTATTCTTGACCATACCCGTCAGGTTGATCTGGCCGCCAGGGAAATGAACGTTTCTAAGCTACCGCCTGAAGCGCAAAACTGGGAAAACATCCATTTGCGCTATACCCATGGT
>DATBQC010000450.1:0-7828 GCA_036561065.1 Methylobacter sp.
TGCGGCGATAGTTGGTCATTGGTCTGTTAACTCGAGTGATAAATTACCGTATCTGAGTGATGGGCTTCGTGCCTCAGCCCATCCTATAACTCCATCTTATAACACACGAAACTTATCCCTAAGCAGTCAATTTTCCAGCCAATCAAACCACCCAAGTTGATTGACGAAACTTCTGGTGACACCGACTTCCAACTGCTAATCTAAATTCACCATCTGATATTGGAGAATGTGATGTTTAGCACCCCCGAGTTTACCGCCGATCCCATACGCGAACGGCTGCTCAAAGCGGCTCTCGACAGTTTTCTGTCCGACGACTACCACAAGGTCACTACCCGTCTGATCGCAGAAAAGGCCGACGCCAATATCTCGATGATCCGTTATTACTTTGGCAACAAAGAGGGCTTATACGAGGAGATGATCCGTGACACCATGAACCCGCTGCTTAACGTGTTAGACGGACAAATGCTGGATTCCGTTGATGGGTTTAAAGACTTCTTCAATCTGTATTACGAGACCATGTCCAATCGGCCCGAGTTTCCGAAGCTGATCTTGAAAGTTCTGGCGCTTAACCAAGGGCCGGGTCGGCGCTTTATCCAGCAGCTATTGGAGCGAGGGCGCACACGCGGGGCCAAGAAGGTGGAGGATATGAAGTCTGCCGGGAAAATCGCTCCTTCATTAGACCCTGACATTGTCAGGATGGCATTCGTCAGCTTGGCGATGATGCCGATTCTGCTGAAAGATGTTTTTGAAGAACAGATGGGGCGAACCATGGATGCTGATTTCCTCGAAAAATTGGCCGCGTTCAATGGCTACTTGTTTGCCACGGGCTTGACGTCGACAAGAGCAGAATAGCTTAGGAATATGTACTCAGCGCACATCAAAATTCGGCATCTTCGCTCCCTCTCCTGCTGGAGAGGGCTGGGGTGAGGAGATTCAAAAAAACCGAATTTTGAAGTGCAAACGGTATATATGGAATAACTTGGGGTATCCCCCTCACCCCAACCCTCTCGGCAATTGCTCCTGCATTGCTCTACTGCCTACATCCATGTAGGCATCCCGGAGGGAGAGGGAGCCAGTTGTTAAATAAAGTGGTAGATATGAATATCAGGAGATTTGCGATGTCATTACAAAAAAACTCAGGCCCGGTTCGTCGCTTTGCAACGTTGATGAAGTTTGCCGCTTGGTTACAGAACATTCCCAACAAGATCACGCCGCCACCGTTTCGGCTCATCCAGATAGGCTCAGCGTTTTGGCAGTCACGTGCGCTTTATGTCGTCGTACGTCTGGACATTGCATCCGTTCTGAGTGATGAACAGATCGCAGTTGACGTCATTGCGGCGCGCGTCTCGGCGCAACCGGACGCTATCTACCGTCTGCTGCGCATGCTGGCGGCCCTGGGTGTATTTGAAGAAGTGTCGGAGCGAGTCTTCAAGAACAATGCGCTTTCCGCTTACTTGCGGGAAGACAACCCGAAGAATGTCAGAGCGATGATCTTGATGCACAACTCGTTGGAGATGAGCCGGCCTTGGTTTGAGCAGTTGGAACAGGGGATGCGCAGCGGAGATGTTCCGTTCCAAATTTCTCACGGTCGGGAGCTTTATGCCTACATGGACGAGCATGCCGAATTCGATGCGCTGTTTGCCCGTGCTATGGATAGTGTGGAAGCATTGATGGGCGACAGTTTTGCGACTGATTTCGACTGGGGGCGATTTGATCGCATCATTGATGTCGGCGGCTCGAAGGGAAGTAAATCATTAGCCATACTAAAGCGGCATCCGCATCTCACGGCTTTGGTGTTCGACCGGAATCAGGTTATTCAAACAGCGGCAAGCTATTGGCTCGAAAAAGAACCGCCGGCTCTTCTGTCCCGATTAACCTTCCAAGCAGGGGACTTGCTCGAATCGGTTCCCGCAGCCAAAAGCGACAAAGACATCTACTTGTTGAGCGCCGTTCTGCATGGCATGGATGACGAGAACTGCATCAAAGTGCTGCGTAATCTGGCCGCCGCAAGTACGGGCACCGGCGCCCGCATTGCGCTGATGGAGTTGGTTGTTCCGGAATTGAAGGCCGATTTTTCCAGTGCAGCCTTCGATATGCAGATGTTCATGGCTACCCGAGGCCGGGAAAGAACGCTTCATGAATGGCAGAGCCTTTTCGATCAATCCGGGTTGGCGCTTGAGGAACTGGTAGGGCTTCAATCGCTGGGTAAGATACTTGTATTGAGGCCGAAGGATTCAGGTTTTTGATTCATCAGCAAAGCTGCTATTCGTGGCAGACCGATCCAGTCATCCAGTCACATTAAGACCATGGGCAGTGAGCATGAATTGTACGATTATAAAATCCGACAAAGTAAGAGCTAATTGCGCTTAAAGGCTACGTATTGGCAGCCTAAGCTTTTTTCGACGATAATACCGGCTTGGTTATAATAATAAACAACAGGAACAAAGCTTTATGTCGACATGGTTAGCCTCATCCTTTTTATCGAAAGACAGAATTGCCGCCAAACCGGGTTTTAACCGCTGGCTGGTGGCACCAGCTGCATTGGCGGTGCATCTATGTATCGGTCAGGTCTACGCATTCAGTGTTTTTAACCTGCCGTTGACCAAGGTGTTGGGCGTGACCGAGTCGTTGCCGGAAGACTGGAAGCTGACCACCTTGGGCTGGATATTCAGTCTGGCTATCGTGTTTTTAGGTCTGTCGGCCGCATTTGCCGGAAAATGGCTGGAAAAAGTCGGGCCGCGCGTGACGATGTTTTGCTCCGCGCTTTGTTTTAGTTGCGGCTTTTTTATCGCGGCGGCAGGCGTTGAGCTGCATGCAATCTGGCTGCTATATTTAGGCTACGGCGTGTTGGGTGGCATCGGTTTGGGGCTGGGCTACGTTTCGCCGGTTTCGACATTGATCAAATGGTTTCCCGACCGGCGCGGTATGGCGACAGGGCTTGCGATCATGGGTTTTGGCGGCGGTGCGATGATCGGCGCGCCGTTGAGCGTGTTTTTGATGAAGTATTTTGCTTCGGCGACTTCGGTCGGCGTCGCCGAGACTTTCATGACCATGGGCTGTATTTACCTAGTTTTTATGATGATCGGCGCGTTCAGTATCCGTTTGCCGGAAGAGGGCTGGCTGCCGGCCAATTTTCAGCCGGACACTCGGAAAAATAAGTTGATTACGGACAAGCATGTGCATGTCGAGCAGGTGCTTAAAACCCCGCAGTTTTACCTGTTGTGGTTGGTGCTGTGCCTGAACGTGACGGCCGGAATCGGCGTATTGGGGCAGGCATCGGCGATGAGCCAGGAGATGTTTAAGGATCAGATCACGCCGGAAAAAGCCGCCGCGTTTGTCGGCATGCTTAGCTTTTTTAACATGGGCGGACGGTTTTTCTGGTCCACGCTGTCCGATTACCTGGGCAGGAAAAACGTTTATTTCACCTTTTTTATGCTGGGCTGTGTGCTGTATTCGATTGTGCCTTACACCGGACGGATGAACAATGTGTTGTTGTTCATGGGTTGCTACGCGGTGATTATGAGCATGTACGGCGGCGGTTTTTCAACTATTCCGGCTTATCTGGCCGATATTTTCGGCACTAAATATGTCGGCGCGATTCATGGCCGCTTGCTGACCGCCTGGGCCACGGCGGGGGTTGCCGGGCCGGTACTGGTTAATTATCTCAGGGAAAGCCAGATCGCGCAGGGTGTGCCCAAAGCCGATGCCTACAACATGACCATGCAGATCATGGCCGGATTACTGCTGGTCGGATTTTTCTGTAATCTGGGCATCAAGGCCGTCGATGAAAAACATCATCTTAAGCATGATGAAGTGGATGATGACTATGATGCGGCATAAGGCCGCATCTGAGCAGTGAAGTTATTTTTTAGCCTGCAATCCCACTTTTAATTCCGCCAGCCAATTGATAAAGTGCATGACGTCCGGGCCCTGAAAAATAGCGCCGTGTTGGGGGCAAAGCATGTCGATATTCATTTTGCTGACGCGCTCGCACCAATCCAGTTTGGCGTCATTGGCGCCAAACCAGCGGCGATGGAATCCTTCCATAAAACGTATATGCTGATCAAAATCACTGACGAATAAATACTCTTCTCCGTAGGGCAACATCGCTGCCCCTACATCACCGGAAAAAAGTATCTTGGCTATAGGGTCGTATAAGTTGAAGTTGCCGGAAGAATGCATGTAATGGGCGGGCACCGCCTGCAAGGTTAAATCGCCCAAATGGATCGGCATGCCTTCATCAGGGATAGACAGAAAAGTCGTGTTATTGCCGCCGAAATGGGGGACAAAAGTTTCCCATAACCATGAAATATAGCACTTGATTCCAGGACTGATGTCTAGCCAAAGCGACAGGGAAGAAATGATGTCAGGATCCTGATGCGAGGCAAATAAAGCGCGGATTTTTTTCGGATCGAATTCGGTGCTGATCGCGGAAAATACGCTGGGGAAGATTTCAATCCCGCCGGGGTCGGTTAACAGCGCTTCATCACGATTAATGATCAGGTACTCATTGGTATCGATCAGATAGCTTGGCCTTTCCGGATCACGGGTCACGGCTGCCCAACGGTGCGAGCCTTTACTGTAAATATATTCGATTTTTTTCATGTTGATGCGCGGATGTTGTGTATAAGCGTTTGCAGGGAAGAGGTGATTTCATTCATCGTAGTTTCGATGCGTTCGGCAACCAGTTTCAGTTCGCCGCTCAATTCCTGCCCGTAGGCGGCTTCTATTTTGGCGTTGCGACTGAGTGCCTCGCTGGTTTTGCAAAACTCAAAAGCGCTTTCCAATGTCCACAATAGTGAAGAGAGGCCTTCCTCGATACCCTGATTGAGCTTATTCATATCGGTTTGCTTACGCGAGATAGCCGAATCAATTATCGCGTGTTGATCGCCGTCTAACGCTTTTTGCAAATAGCCCATCATGCGCTGAGCCTTGCACAAAATAGTTACATCGTAAATCATCATGGTAATTATCTTGGATACTTCATTCATTAGCTCGCGTAGCTTGCCGCTAAGCAGGCGTAATTCCAGGGCGATGACGCTAAATCCACGGGACTTGATGCCTGCGCGACGGGTAATGAGCATCGCATTAATGGCAATTAAATTAGTTTTGAACGGAATCTCAATAATGAGCTTAATGTCTTCGCAGATAACCAGAGTGAGTTCAAGCCGTGCCAGGTGTGCGGCACTGTCGTAATGTACTTCGTTCAATGCTTGCACGATAGAGACCTGGATTTAGATGTTTAGATTTTTTTAAACAGCGCTCGGGTAGGCGCCTGCATTATCAGTTGCGGAATGGCTGACAAGGGCAAAATGCCATCGACGGCGCCCAGTTTGACCGCTTCTTTGGGCATGCCGTAAACCACGCAGCTGGCTTCATCTTGGGCGATTGTCAGAGCCCCGGCGTCGTGCATCTCTTTCATGCCGTGGGCGCCGTCATCGCCCATGCCGGTCAGGATAATACCAACTGCGTTGGCCCCGGCAGATTGTGCACTGGAGCGAAATAATACGTCAACTGAGGGGCGGTGTCTACTGACAAGCGGGCCGTCTTTGACTTCAACCTGATATTGCGCACCGCTACGTTGCAGCAGCATGTGCTTGCCGCCGGGCGCGATTAACACCACTCCGGGTAAGGCACGGTCTTTATGGGCGGCTTCTTTTACGGTGACTTGGCATATGCCGTCCAGGCGCTTGGCGAAAGCGGCGGTGAAATGCTCCGGCATGTGCTGTACTACCACAATCGGCGGGGCAGTGCGCGGCAGTTGGGTGAACAGGTATTCCAGAGCCTGCGTACCGCCGGTTGAGGTGCCGATGACGATCACCCTGTCCGTCGTCTGTACCATCGGTTTAGGGCTGCCTGTGCCGAACAGGCTGTTGGTGCTCGCGGCGACAGGACTGGGTCCGGCGGATTTGATTGCTCTGGGCCTGGATTGGGCGGCGGCCTTGATAACGTCAATAATAGTGGCTTTGGACTCTTGCAAAAAGTTGCGCAAGTTGATCTTGGGCTTGGTGATAATATCGACCGCACCGGCGCTCATCGCCTGCATGGTCACTTCCGCGCCTTTTTCCGTCAAGGTGGAACAGATGACCACCGGGGTGGGGTGCTCACTCATCAGCTTTTTAAGGAAAGTCACGCCGTCCATGCGGGGCATTTCAATGTCCAGCACGATGACATCGGGCCATTCGGATTCCATTTTCTTCATCGCAAAAATGGGGTCAGGCGCTGCACCGATGACTTTTATACCCGATACACCGTCCAATAAACCGGTTAATACTTGCCGCACCACTGCGGAATCATCGACTATCAATACTTTAATCATTTGATATGTTTTTTAATTATTAAAGGTTCTGCTACCAGAAATCAGCCTGATCCGACGGCTTCGGGGTGTGTATGGCAGTGTTCTTTTTCAGGAAACGTTGTTCCTGTTTAATGACAGCTTCCTCTTCGGCATGCTCAATGCGCTTAACATAGACGGAAAAATCGCTCGCCAGGAAGAAAATGTTGCGCCCTATGTGACCGCCCAGACCGGAGGCTACTAAGGGGATATGTTCTGTGCGCAAAAAGGTTTTGATGAATTCGCAATTGACTGCACCGATGGATTGTCCTCCGCGTAATTCATTGCCCAGCTTAAGCACGTCGCCGCCGCCAAAGGCTTTTGCTTTTATGTGAATGCGTTGGGCACCCTGTTTTAGCATTTGGTTAATCAATAATTCCATTGCGTGGATGCCGTAGCGCCCGCCTTCCGTGCCTAACAAGGCTGCATTGTGGGCTGAATGCTGCTGCGCGAGTAAAAAATGGTTCATACCGATCACGCGATTAACCGGATCGTACAAACAGGCCGCTACGCAGGAACCCAGCAGTGTGGAAATGATTTCATCTTTTCGGGTAACATAGCTTTCGCCGGGGTCGATGATGACCCGCGGCAGTCCTTGATACTGGCCTACTTGCATGGTTTTTGATAAATGGAGGGTGTAACCGTGGACAATTCGGTTTTAATGCTGTGCAAGGTTTCGGAGTGGCTGATAAAAAAATAGCCACCCGGTTTTAATGCCGAAATTACGCGCTGCACTATATCTTGTTTGGTCTGCGTGTCAAAGTAGATCAACACATTGCGTAAAAAAATGACATCAAATTGCCCCAGATTTTTGGGCAGCGTAGTTTTAAGATTGATCTGTCCGAAACTGACGCGGTTCCTTATCTTTTCATCGACACGGAAATAGCCATCCTGAGAACGTACGCCTTTCAGGCAATATTTATCCAGATAACGCTTGTCCATGTTATCCAGTCTGTCCATCAAATAAACGCCTCTTTGCGCGGTTTCCAGTACTTCGGTATTCACATCGGAGCCGAAAATCTCCCATTTTTTCATGCCCAACCCTTCGGCCAAGGTCATGCCGATTGAGTAACTTTCTTCGCCTGTGGAGCTTGCTGCGCTCCACAGGCGAAAATTATCGCCCCGCCAGGGTTTGATAATCTGTTCCTGAAGGAAACTAAAATGCTTGGGTTCGCGGAAAAAATACGTTTCATTGGTGGTCAGTATATTAACCATCAATTGGAATTCGTTGGGGTACTGTCCTGAATTGAGCAATTGGTAATATTGCCCGTAAGTTTGTAATCCATAATGTAGCAGGCGTTTGGCTAACCGGCTGGCCACCATGATTTTTTTTTCCGGCGCCAGAGCGATGCCTGCGTGATCGTAAATGACACGTTTGAAATGGGCAAACTCCTCGGTGCTGATAGGTTCAAGACTGATAATAAACTCCCTGTGTGGTAATGAAATTGAAATAGCACTAAGTATAAATACATACTAGACTATGCGCTTTGCAAG
>DATBQC010000451.1:0-2481 GCA_036561065.1 Methylobacter sp.
CTTGCAAGGCTATGTCGAATACGAAGGCACTCATGTGCTGCAATCGGATTACAACAATAACCGAGGCGCTCATTCCGAATATTCAGTCGTCGCAGACCCCGGTTACAATGAACTTAACCAGATGTGGCTCAGTTATGCAGGCGTTCCCAACACAGTTATTAAAGGTGGGCGTCAACGCATCAAGTTAGATGACGACCGGTTTATCGGCAACGTAGGCTGGCGCCAGATGGAAACCACTTTCGATTCGGCTTTGGTCACCAATCAATCGATCAAAAACCTGACCGTTAACGCCGGTTATATCGGCAATGTACAAACCTTCACCTCTACGACCGAAAATATCAACGCACCGATACTTAACGCCAACTATAACTTCGGCGAATATGGCAACCTGATTGGCTATGGCTATTGGCTCGACTATACCGAGAGGGCGAATTACAATAAATCGAGTCAGACTTACGGTCTGCGTTTCATTAATAGCGACAAGCCGAAAAAACTCTATGATCACTACAGTCTGCTGTACACGGCTGAATGGAGCTATCAAGAAGATTACCAACATTCGCCAACCCGCTATCAGGCACACCGTTACAATGTAATGGGCGGTTTTACTGCCTATAACTTCAGCTTTCAAGGCGCGATGGAACAGCTTAACGGCAGTGGCGCTAACAAAACTTTTAACACGCCACTGGGTACAAACCACGCGTTTCAGGGCTGGGCAGATTTATTTCTGGTCACGCCAGATAACGGCATCCGCGATGTGTTCGGCACAGTCAACGCAAAGTTCATGGAAAACGATAGTCTTGTATTATCAGGCATTTATCATGATTTTAGCGACGACACCAGCCGCATTCATTACGGCAAAGAATGGGATTTCCAGGCAGTCAAAAAATTCGGCAAACATTATTCAGTGTTAGCCAAATATGCCAATTACGAGGCGGATAGATACTCTACCGACACTCAAAAAATCTGGGTGCAAGGAAACGTCAACTTCTAACGGCATTCAAACTGGTAACAGCCTGGGGATTGAAGTAACGAGCTGTTCACGTTACTTCAATCAGTTACCGAGTCACCCAGTAAAATCAAGCCCTCAGCTAAAGACAAAAGCTGATATCCCTTAACTTAACCTATAGAATAGCTTAGCGACCTCTATTTTTTCATGTAGAATGGCGTGAGTTTAAATCCAGTAAAAATCAATCATGCCTGTAGATAGTTCAATAAAAAAACTTTTGATCGTCGATGACAGCAAAGTATCAAGAATGTTAATCCGTGCCCATATTCTCGCCCTACACCCGGAATGGATAATATCCGAGGCCGTTTGCGGCGCAGATGCTATTGCACTGATTGATAACGACCTCCACGACTACTGCACCATGGACATCAACATGCCCGGCATTTCAGGAACCGACGCAGCTGAACTGATACTATCCAAACATCCCTCAATAAAAGTTGTTATTTTCTCGGCAAACATTCAAGAGACGCATCAAAACCGTGCCCGTTCACTTGGAACCATATTGGTTGCAAAACCAGTCACAGAAAAATCAATCGCTCTGACGCTAAACTATTTTGCAGATCCCAAATGAACAATCTTAGTGAACTTCATCTTGATGCCTTAGCGGAAGTATTTAGCATCGGTGCAGGCCGCGCTGCATTAAGTCTGAGCGAAATTGTCGGCGACGAAGTGCGCATTTCCGTCCCCTCAGTACAAGTGATAAACGCAAAAGACATAAACTCGGCAACATTATCATTGAGCGAAGGGCGATTTGGCGCAGTAACTCAGCACTTTAGCGGCCCATTTAATGCCGAGGCTGTGCTTTTATTCACTGAAGATCAAGCATTAAAAATCGTCAGCGATATGATGGGATCGCAAATGGGCCTTGACGAGCTTGCGGAATTCGAGCATGAAGCCATGTGTGAATTAGGCAACATCATTTTAAACGCCTGCCTGTCTGCAATGGCCGACATATTCAGCCTTACACTGGAAAGCTCCTTACCCAATTACACAGTGGCATCAGCCGACGAAATATTATACCGACTCAAGAAGAATTCCAATCAACCCTATGTTATGGTATTACATATCGATCTCAACATCGAAAAACGGCATACGACTGGCAACCTCGTGTTCCTGTTAAGTTCCGCATCCTTAACTGAGCTTGTTACCCATGTCGATCAATTTCTTGGCCAAATTTCATGAGTGAACTATCTGTAAAGCGTTTTGATATGGAAGATATCTCCAATGCACTTAACATCGGATTGGTTGTTGTTAATGCTGTCGGCAAGGTATTGCTCTGGAATGACTGGATAGCGAAGCACAGTCACATTAAAGAAGCCGATGCACTTAATCAGCCACTTGAACAGGTGTTTCCAGAACAAGTGTCGCCCGCATTCCTGTCCGCCCTCAAAAACACATTGACATACCGATTGCCCGTGGTCTTGTCCACGGCCCTGCACCGTACACCACTGCCTTTGTATAATGTCTTTGGGACA
>DATBQC010000452.1:0-2073 GCA_036561065.1 Methylobacter sp.
CGGAACGTGTTCAAGCGTTTCCATTGCAACTGCAATGCTGAAAATGTCGGTACTTTTCAGATGCATCTCGTCTGGCGACGCAGCTTGAAAAAAAAAGAAATTAGGGTTGTCTGCCCATCTCACCTTGGCTATGTCCAATCCACCCTCCCAATTCGCATCAAAGCCGACATAACGCGATGGCATGCTTGGGAGAAAATCGATCAACTTCCCGTCAAAACAACCTAGCTCAAGTACGGAGTGCGTGAGGCAGTTTCGTTTTGTGACTTGGGATAAGAACCACTGAAACCGGGCAAAATGCAGCTTGCTGCGAAGCCCCCCGGAAAATAGCCGTTCGTTGTATCCGTATCCATCTTTCTGACTTTTCACGACGGACCTCAATGTTCTTCCTAAACAATTCGTACGAGAAATTCTTGTGCCGACGTTTCTCACAATGCGATTCAGCCCTTCGAACTGCAACCTTCTAACGTCCCACAGCGGCGACTGTTCGCACCATTCCAAGAAGGGACTCCTTATGTCCAGGAACAGGTTAAGGACAGAAGATGGTAAAACTCAGTTAGGCGGCTTGTTTTATCACGACCAACAGCCTTTCAGAAAATAGTCGGTTCCAACCGATCCGACTTTTTCTGTGATTGTGGCTTACGGAGCTGGGGCTTACGAATAGGTCCGAGCGGCGGGTGTGGGAAAAAATCACGCACTTGCTGTGCCCAGATATTGAAGCCTCGCTGGAACACTTTTAAGCGTAACACTAGGTCACCGCGCGCCCCATAAAGAAGAAGCGTTATCTGTGCGTTAAAACTTAGAAGCGCCGTGCTGCTTACGCCAGAAAAACCACTCACCGCGATCTTGAAACATTTGGAGAAGACATCTCATGGAAGTGTAATCGACTGCGTCAGCGTGTTGTTTGTTTCGTCGGACTCCGTGATACGGCCGCAGCATCCAAAGTCATCCACCTTGACCATAATAGTATGTGTTCCTGAAGCGATGGTGTAGGCACCCCCACCCGAGGAATCAATGGTGACGGATGCGCCGGGCACAAGCGGGCCGGGAACGGCTCCCCAGGTAACGAAATTACCGTCGACGTAGAAGCCATTGCCGATGACAACGCCGTTGGGTGTCGGGCCTGCGCCTTGATTCTTCACTACGATGGTGAAGAGGTGGGTTGTGCTATTGTATGTGAACGACGTGGCAATGAGGTCAGGGAGGGCTGTGGCGGTTACCGTGACGGTCGCGCTGGCAGCTGCACCATTGCAGGTGACGGTGTAGGTCGTTGTCGCGGTTGGAGATACCGAAGTACTCCCCGATGTGCCGGAGGCAGTAAAGCCAGTCCCCGAACAGGATGTTGCATTGGTACTGCTCCAGGTGAGCGTTGAGGACTGACCGGAAACGATGGTTGTTGGGGAGGCGCTAAGGGAGGCGGTGGGGGCAGAGGCGGTTACCGTGACGGTCGTGCTGGCGGTCGCGCTGGCAGTTGCACCATTGCAGGTGACGGTGTAGGTCGTTGTCGCGGTTGGAGATACCGAAGTACTCCCCGATGTGCCGGAGGCAGTAAAGCCAGTCCCCGAACAGGATGTTGCGTTGGTACTGCTCCAGGTGAGCGTTGAGGACTGACCGGAGGTAATGGTTGTCGGGGAGGCGCTGAGGGAAGCGGTTGGGGCGCTGCCTCCTATGGTGATCGTCTGCGAAAGCGTGTTGTTGCTTGGATCTGACTCTACAAAACGACCTGTCGTACCAAAGTCATTCACCTTGGTCTTGATAGTGTGTGTTCCTGAAGCGATGGTGTAGGCGCCGCCGCCGGAGGAATCAATGGTGACGGATGCACCAGGCGCAAGCGGGCCGGGAACGGCTCCCCAGGTGACAAAATTACCGTCGACGTAGAAACCATTGCCAATGGTGACGCCCGTGGGTGTCGGGCCTGTGCCTTGATTCTTCACCACGATGGTGAAGAGGCCGGTCGTGCTATTGTATGAGAGCGATGTGGGGATGAGGTCGGGGAGTGACTGGGCGGCTTGGGGAACAAAGATAATCGGCGCCACTGCGGGCACGCCGGATGTGTTGAACGCAAAAAGCATATAG
>DATBQC010000453.1:0-1580 GCA_036561065.1 Methylobacter sp.
GTAAGAGTAAAAATGAACAGGCTCCTATAGAGTATTCCTATAGGAGCCTTTCACATTTTGCAGCCCGCACACAAGCTTGTCGTGCCGTTTGTTACGTACCGGTACAAATCCCCATCAATTCGAAATATTGCAGATACCTGAAAACGGTTAAATGCTCACGTTACATGGGATTAGCTCCCTGTCCATGTAGCTTTTCTAGGAGTCTCCTAGTCTAAAGGCGATTTCCCCCGAATCGCCTTTTTTTTATTTTAGTCTATTTGACGCAACCCTTATCCTGGGCGCTCAGGAATCAAGAATCCGATTGGAGAAACAATTTGAAGTCGATTATAAATTTGACCATGGTGTTGGGGCTGCTCGTTGCTGCCGGCATTGCTAACGCGGAAATAGTGCCGCCCGATCAATTGGTCAAGAACGTAGCAGGCGGAGTCCTCGATGCCATCAGAAATGATAAGGATATACAAAATGGCGATATGAGAAAGATCACCGCGCTTACCGAAGAAAAAATCCTTCCTCATTTCGATTTTGAACGTATGTCACGTGTGACGCTTGGCAAATATTGGACGCAGGCGACGCCAGAGCAAAAAACTGCGTTCATTAAAGAATTTCGTAGCTTGATCACGCATACTTATTCATCCGCACTCTCAAAGTACCGTGACCAGACCATAGAGTACAAGCCGTTTGTGGCCGTGACCGATGATAGCGACGTGAAAGTGAAATCGCTCATTATGCAGTCTGGTGGGTCGGCCATTCCGGTGGATTATTTACTGGAAAAAGGAGGCGATGAATGGAAGGTTTTTGATGTGAATATCGACGGCATCAGTTTGGTGACTACCTATCGCGGTCAGTTTGCGTCGATCATTCGTCAGAACGGCATGGATGAATTAATTCATCAACTGGTTGAAAAGAATAAATCGTAGTCATTGTGCTTCTGTGAATCGATACCAGAAGTTGCCGATACTATCGCTTTGTCAGCCAAGCGCGAAAACTTGCGTTATCGGAGATCCATGGGCGCAAAAGTCGAAATTCTAGATAATTGTTGAACTACTCCTCCAAATAATTCTCATAATTAATTATTGAAATTGCTCGCTCCGGATAGACTGAGGCTAACTGCAAACAGTGATTTCCAATTATGATGTCGGAATGTCTGGAAACAAAGATCAAGAATCGACCATCGAATTGAATTGCGTTGAGTTTTTTTGGATTTTCAATCGAATATTAGGAGGCTGGAATTGCGTAGATTAATATTGTCGTTGTTTATTTTGGGTTTTGCCCTATTCGCTACAAACAGTTTTGCGGATAACAAATTAGGTTATGTTTCGTTAGAAAAAATATTGCGGGAATCGCCCTCGGCAATTGAGATCGGCAAGAAATTACAAAAAGAATTTGCGCCGCGCGGTGAAGAGCTTAATCAAATGCAGAAACAGATCAATGACCGGGTGACTGCTATGAACAAAGATGCGCTCACCATGTCGGAAACCGACCGCCGTAACAAAGAGCAGGATATATCCAATAGCAATGTAGAACTGCAACGGAAAAAACGGGAAATGTCGGAAGATTTCGAGTTACGCAAAAATCAGGAA
>DATBQC010000454.1:0-2389 GCA_036561065.1 Methylobacter sp.
GGAAATTTGAACTTAACCCGCGCAAATCCACATCGATTGCCACAAAAGTCGTCAATATTTTTCGTATAGAAAGCATTGGCATAATCTAGCGGATGAATACACAGCAGAGCCGTCGTGTAAGCCCCTGCTAAGTCATAATCATGGAATAACCCAATATCCGTGGGACCAGAGTAAAATGCTTCATTACGCGCACCTATAAAAGCATCACTCGCATTAGCTTCCCAGTCCTTCCGTGACTTTATGACAACAGTCTTTGTTTGAGTATGCTTTTTTCCACGTTTACGATTATGGAACGTCCTTTTAGTGATTTCAAAGCCAAAGATTTCATTAAAATAGCCCTTATTAGGCTTGAAACTATTTCGAAATAATTTAACGGCAGCCCCACCGATAGTCATCGGCGAATTATTTAAGTTAAGCTCATGCACAGCAAAGCACCGAAACCTTAATCCATAAATAACTGCAATTTCAGCATCTCGTATGGCATACCTTTCGTACGCCGCTTTATCCTCTTTAAGCCAGACGTCCATAGCACCGATACTATAGGGGGCAGGTATCTCAAGCTTGGGCAGACCAATTAACTTTCCAATTTCGGCAAGCTTCGCACCATTAGGTGTCACCAACATGGTGTCGACGAATTTGATAATAGATCGGCGAAGTTTTTTAGCTTTTCTATCGGTGATACCTAATTCGAACTCATCAACACGACCACCACTCACATCTTCAAAATCTATGCCATAAGCGCTTCTAAAGCTGCCAATAGTTCCTTTAATACCACCGACCTTGGTTTTAGTGTCCCAGCAGTCAGAGAAAGAGGCAAAGTCGGCGCGCAAAAAATGAGCGTATATATAAATCGTTTCAGGCCATTTGACCAAAATACCATCAGCGAGTGCCGCCTTAATAACCAAGCTTAAAAATTTAGTTAAACTTAACCTGTGCCTTCGTTCAGGCCCTTCGGTATAGATAATGCCAGAGAGAGTTTCGTCAGCAAATTTGATGCAATACTGATAACTAAGTATTTCGTTCTGTCCGGTAACCGGATTAAATACCCATTCAGAATCAACACCAATATGCACGGGAGGGCCGTCAGCCAGGGGCGGAAGATGAGGGTTTCTATGGCTCATATTAGGCTTTTTCGGTATTTTAAGCTCCTTGCTGGATCTTTTTCTTACCAAAGTAGTAACACCAGAATTGTTTTCAGGCGGCTCGCCATTTACAGCATTTATATCGCCTAACTCAAGAGAGATCGGCACAACCGCCTTACCTTTTTTACTTTTAACGTATTCCCTAAGGAAAAAATCGAACGTTATATCATCAGTGTCCGCAACACCATCGCAATCGTCAGTCATAATAAATAACCTCAAAAAAAAAGCCCTGCTGTGAAGCAGGGCTTTTGTTAATAAAAAAACGGTATCTGTTTTACTTGTCTTTAGACCCAGGCGCTTTAGCGGGACTCATGAAATCCCAGTTAGCAGTTGCCATCTCTCCAGCATCAGCGGATTCAACAAGTCGTACGATCTCATCCCTCACATTTTTGGCTGTTTCAGGGTCACCACACGATAACCAGATTGGATAACCATTTACGATCTTCAACACGACTTCATGCTTATTCGTTATAGAAGTTGACTCGATAGAATCAGTTGACGTAATGTCACCGGTATGCAGTTTGATTCTGAAATTTTTTTTACTCATAAAATATGTATCCTTTTTTTTAAATTAAGTTTGATTGAGTTTGTTTACGGTTATTAAGCCACGCGAGAACATCGGCCACTTTGTACCTAACAGCCCTGCCCATCTTTATGTAAGGGGGGTGACTTTTAGGTGTTAGAGATCTCTGCTTCTCTAGCGTTGCAACTGATACCTGTAAATAAACAGCTAATTGTTTCGTTGTAAGTAACTCGTCAAACACCGGCGGTGAATGACTCGCTTCATTTGTATTTAACATCGCTTAATCCTCTTTAATAATGTTTACCAGCAACATCCTGTTAACCAGACAGACTCAGAACCGAATCTATGTGTAGATTCTGGAGCATCCAATAGAAGTAATCTTTTCTGCAAAAAAGCATTATTTAAAGTGGCCTTAATAAGAGGTACACCAGCTACTTCAAGCAAGGACTCTAAAACAAGCGCGTATGCTTTAAAAAACCATAAAATCAATAGCTTAAAATGTATATGTTTGGGGTTTGCGAAGCATGGCTTTGTAAGAGATAGCCAGTTATAAGGCGAGGGAGCAAGAAGCTCAGGGGAGAACCCTCAAGAAACCGGATAAAGTTGTAATTAGTGGTAGATATTCAATTTTTTTTGCAAGGAAAGAACCAATGTCAAAATTGCCAGAAGAAAAATCCAATGAGGAAGACGAATCAAAGGTTAATCAACCACTTAATAAACCTTG
>DATBQC010000455.1:0-16191 GCA_036561065.1 Methylobacter sp.
AAACTTCGCAGATTCTGCAAAATATTTCTGGGCTCGTTGTACCCAAAACTTATCGCATGCATCGAGATCATTTAGATGAAGTTACATTTCCTATAACCATTAGGCCAATCGATACACACAGCGGAAAGGGTTTTGAAAAAACAGCTAACCATAAAGAATTAAAAGCGTATCTGGAGCATTCGGAAAATGATGAGTTTTATATTTCCGAATTCGTTGAGTATCAAAGTCATGATGGGTGTTATCGCAAGTTAAGAATCGCATTAATCGATCGAAAACCATTTATATGCCATTTGGCAATCGCGGATAATTGGATAGTCCACTATATTCCGTCGGGCATGGAATTGAGCAAACACAAACGAGACGAAGAGAAGGCGGTAATGGAAAATTTTGACCATGACTTTGCCGCAAGGCACGGTGAAGCACTATTTGCAATTGCCGATCGGCTTGATCTTGATTATGTAGTTATTGACTGTGCCGAAACCAAAGACGGTGAATTGTTATTGTTTGAGGCTGATACAGGCGGCTGGGTTCATGCAATTGATCCCATTGAAATCTTTCCTTATAAACCTGCCATTATGCAAAAAGCATTTGATGCTTTTAGAGCGCTCCTACTTAAAAGATCTTCGATTAAATAATGGCTATATTGGCGGCTGAAGTTCAACTTCAAAACACCAACACCTGATCTTTTCCCGATATTACGCACAGTTGCAAAATCGTTGCGCCAATCAATTCTAGTCTCGACACTTACAGCAAAATCGAATGTCGGCCTTAAACTGGAAAAACCGATGTTGATAGTGGTAAATTTGGGGCGCTTTTTTACAGTTTATCCGATGCTCTTGGATCTCAATCCTCTTTCATTAACAAACAATCCTACCGGAAATTCTGCCAGCACTTGTGAGATTGGCAGGCACCATCCAGACCGCCGCTGATGGGGTTCCAGCGTCTTCCCGGTGAAGGCGCATGAGTATTGATTATCGCGGTGATGAAAAGGTAAGTCCACCGTTGTATTCCCCCAAACGGTTTCTCCCAGAGGAAGCCTATCGGCTTCGCCCAGCAACTGTGCGAAGAAACGCGGTGCCACCGTAATGACGGTACGCCCTCCGGAAATACGAGCATAAGCGCACAGATGAGCGGCATGTTCTCCCTTGACTGCCAGCGGCAAATAGCTTCCTTGTTTGAACACTTCCGGCCAGCGTTCCCGCAACGCCAGCGCCGTTCTGACGACCAGTAGCTTGGTTCGACCGTCTTCCAGCGTGTCGCATAACGCATGCACCCCGGCACTACGTTGTTGCGATTCCAACGTGGCAAGTGTCTGCAATGAATCAAGCAGGGTTCGGCGGTGACCGAAATCGACCGGCCGCCGGTTATCGGGGTCCACCAGGCTGAAATCCCAACATTCGCAACCTTGATAAATATCCGGCACACCCGGCACAGTGAGCTTGATCAATGTCTGCGACAGGCTGTTGAATAACCCGAGCCGCGCAATCCGCCGCTGAAAAGGCAGAAAATCGGTCAGGAACGCACTTTCCGCCGGTGCATTTATCAGCGCATCGGCGAAGGCCAGGATTGCGTCTTCATAGGCTGTATTGGGGTTTATCCAGCTGGTGTAGACCTTGGCTTCACGCACCGCCTTGACCAGGTATTCCGCCAGCCGGACGCTAAAGCGCGCCATTTCGTTTTTATCCTGTTCGCCTTGCGGCCAGATGCCCAGCAATGTTTGGTAGATGAAATATTCATCGTTGGGCGTGGGTACCGGCATCCCGTCCACGATGCGCTTCAGGCTTCGGTTGGCGCGGCTCCAGTGCCGTAGCGCCAGCCGCCAGGCAGCCGGTATTTCAGACAGCACATTGAGGCGCGCACGCACATCCTCGCTGCGCTTGGTGTCGTGAGTGGACGTGGCCAACATGGCATGCGGCCAATGCTCTGCGCGCGCCTGATTGGCACGATGGAATGCGGTGCGGGTCACGCCGAATTGACGCGGGTCGCCGCCGACTTCGTTGAGCGACAGCAAACGGTGGTAGATATAGGCGCTGGTGTCCTCCAGCCCTTTCGCCATGACCGGGCTGGTGAATTGCTGGAATTTCATCGCAAATGCAAGCACCTGCTCGTAGTACGCGGGTGATTTCCCGTCTGCTGCGGCAAGCGTGAGTACATTCCGCAGAAAATCGAAAATACTGGTATCCGCCGTCGTACTTCTGCGCTTAGCCGCTGCAGTTGCCTGTTCGATGTTACGGCGGTCTTCCGGCGCAACATCGCGGGCGCTGATGTAACCGCGATAAACCGGGAAGCAGGCGACTATTTCAGCCAATGCCGCACGCAATCCGTTCAGCGTGTAATCGCAGGTATGACGGTCGGCTTCGGCGATTTTCGAGAGTTGGTTGGCCAACACATTCAGCTCTCCCGCCAGTGCTGTCTTCATGATAAGCTGCTTGGAACGGTAGAGCAGGTCGTCGAAATTGACATGCTCTCCGATGAAGCTGTTATACAGGCGCGTCATACGCTCGGCGGCACTGGTGGCCACAAACAACCCGTTGAGCAGATTAGTGAATTCGTAACCCGTAGTACCCTGTACCGGCCAGCCGGCGCGCAAATCCTCGCGAACCGCCAGAATTTTTTCTATCGTCAGATAAGGCGAATGTCCCGTTTGTTTGCACTGCTCGACCAGCTTGCAAAAATAAGCCTCCGGATCGTACAGGCCATCCGGATGATCCAGACGCAAACCGTCCAGCTTGCCTTCCCGAATCAGCCGCAGCACTAACTGATGAGTCGCATCGAAAACTTCGTCGTTCTCCATCCGTAGCCCGGCAAGATCGTTGATGTCGAAAAAACGCCGGTAATTAATCTCGTCCGAGGCCACCCGCCAGAACGCCAGCCGGTAGGCTTGTGCCTTAATCAAGTTGTGGAGCAGATCGAAACTGGACGATTCCCCTGCCGTGCCGTTGAAGATGAGCAGATTTTCTTCCAGAAACCCGGCGATGTCGGAAGATTGCTCAACCAGACCGGCAAGATGACGCTTGTACACTTCCTTGTCGCGCCTGCGCTCAACCTGACGTTCAGGCGAGTCCTCATCACGGGGCGGAAGATTACGGAACGCAGTGACCAGACTCTGGTATTCCATCAGTAACGGATTGTCTTGCCCTAGTTGGGAACTCAATGCATCCATGCGATATGCCAGGATATGAGGGTATTCAGCCGGATCCACCGGAAAGTGGTGTTCGTAATAATAAATGACGAATTCACCGCGTTCCGCATCAAAGCACAGTTGCAATTCGGCATTGTCCAGCACCGCACCGTAAGAGTTACCCAATACCGGCAACAGAACCTTGCCGCGCAGATTAGCCTTTATCGGCGTCCAGTCAATATCGAAGAAGCCTGCATATGCGGATGCCTGACCGTTTTCCAGTACGTCCAGCCACCAGGCATTATCTGCGCCTTGTACGCCCATATGATTGGGCACCACATCGAGCACCTGCCCCATGTCGTGTTCGGCGAGGGTTGCGCAAAGCCGCTCAAACTCCTCGTACGTGCCGATCTCGGGATTCAGCGTATTGTGATCGATGATGTCGTAGCCATGCCGACTGCCCGGCCGCGCCTTCAGATAGGGCGAGGCATACAGATGGGATATGCCCAGAGCGCTCAGATAGGGAACAATTTCGCACGCCTGATTAAATGTAAAATCGCGGTTGAATTGCAGGCGATAAGTGGACAATGGAATGCGCGGTGCGGGCGGCTGAAATGACGCTTCTTCACGCCCACTGTCTTTCTGTGCCAATAGCCAACGGGAGGTGTTATCCGGCGCAGCAGGTGCAGGCTCAACCGCAATGCCTTGATTAGCGGCAAGCTCTACAGGCGTCTTAGGATGTTTCATTGCTGAGCTTCCTCAATGAACCAGGCCGCAGACCAAGGCGGCATATGTCCGGCGGCAAGGATTTCCGGTAGATCGGGTTGGCTAAGATAGAAAGCCGCACCGGCAAGATCCATGTCACATTCAACAGGATCATCGCCAAGATTAGCCAGCAGCATCAGCCGTGCGCCGTCACCCAGACGCCAGCGTACGATCAGGCCCGACGCCCCGATTAATTCGAATTCAGCGCCACCGCCCATGTCCGGCAAGCGTGGCATGACATGCGTGCGCCGTAACGACAGCAAACTGCGGTAAAACTCAAGCCAGGCCTTGTGTTGCGGTTCATCCAGACAGTCCCAATCGAGCTTGCAACGTTCAAAGGTAGCCGGATCGTTGGGATCGGGAATACGTGCCCGTGCGGCGGGGTTGGCGAATTTACTGAAACCGGCGAATTCGCGTCGTCGCCCTTCGGTGACTGCGTCGGCCAGTTCACCCTGGAAATCGCAGAAAAACTGGAATGGCGTTGCCGCGGCAAATTCTTCGCCCATGAACAGCATCGGCGGCGACGGTGCCGGCAGCAACACAGCCAGCGCAACTTGCAGTGGCTTTTGTTGAGCAAGCATCGCAATGCGCTCGCCGTAAGCGCGGTTGCCTATCTGGTCGTGCGTTTGGATGAAATTGATGAAAGCGCCGGGCGGCAAGTCTCCGCAAGGTTCGCCGCGCAGTCGACCATCGCGAAAGTGTGAAGGCTCGCCCTGGAAGGCAAAGCCCTCAGCCAGGCAGCGCGCCAGATGACGTGTCGGCCGATCTGCATAATCGGCGTAGTAGCCGTCGCGCTCGTCGGTCAGCAGGAAGTGCAGGGCATGGTGAATATCGTCATTCCACTGGGCGGCAACGGTTCCCAGCTTTAGATATCGAGCTGCATTGGCGTCGTTCTCCAGTATCAGGTGCACCTTGCGGGTTTGTCCAGGCCCGGCCTGAACTGCCGCAGCCAGTTCTTCGACGATGTCCGGCCGACTATCGTCGATAATGGCATGTACAGCGTCGAGCCGCAGACCGTCGAAATGGTATTCTTCAAGCCAGTACAGCGCATTGTGAATGAAAAAATCGCGCACTATGCGGCTGTCGTTGCCGTCAAAATTAATGGCCGCACCCCACGGCGTGTGATGGCGCTCGCTAAAGAACTGCGGCGCATAAACATGAAGATAATTGCCGTCCGGCCCGAAGTGGTTGTACATCACGTCGAGCAACACCATCAATCCGCGCGCATGTGCAGCCTGTACCAGCGTCTTCAATTCGTCCGGGGTACCGTAACTGCTGTCAGGCGCAAACAGCAGTACACCGTCGTAGCCCCAGTTGCACGTGCCGGGAAAATCAGCTACCGGCATCAGCTCAATGGCGGTAATACCTAATTCCGCCAGGTAGTCGAGACGCTGGATGGCTGCGCTGAAGGTACCCTCCATTGTGAATGTACCCAGATGCAGCTCATAGATGACCGCTTCATGCCAGGGACGGCCCTGCCAGCTATCGTCCTGCCAGATAAAGGCAGTCGCATCGACTATCTGACTGGGACCGTGGACGTCTTTGGGATTGGCGCGCGACGCCGGATCGGGCACGGTAAGCCCGCCGTCCAGTCGGTAATGATATAAGGTTCCTGGTGCCGCCTGTTGCGGTAAAGTTTCGATCTGGAACCAGCCGTCTGCAAACGAGCGCATCGGCAAGATAATTTCTTTGTCGGTATTATTTTCCAGTATTAACTCGACCTGCTTTACCGCCGGTGCCCACAAGCGAAAACGTATGCCGCCATCAGACAGCATGCAGGCGCCAAAAGGCATAGTGTGCGAGCTTATCATTGAGTCTTGCCTTGTTTCAAAAGCACCAGCGCCCGTCCATGCACGGGATAGCTTTGTCCGACTTTGTAGCGGGAAGATTCTGGTATGCCGGTGCTATTAAAGGTATCGAGCAATGCATCCCAATAGAAATGCTCGTCGAATTCCGGCAGCGTAAAGGCAATGTCCTCATGATGCGCATTGATCAGCAACAGCAGATTATTGTCGATTAAACGCCGTCCGCGGCCGTCGGTTTCGATCAAGGCATCGCCGATAAAGTGCACGCCCAGGCAACGCGAAAATGGCTGATTCCAGTCTTCATCGCTCATTTCGGCTCCATCCGGATTGAGCCAGACCAGATCTTTTGCATCGCCGCCGCGAATGGGGCGTCCCTGAAAGAAATAACGTCGCCGGAACAGGGGATGCTCTTTGCGCAAACGGATAATACGCTGGGTGAATTCAAGCAAATCCTGATCCTGCGGCTTCAGTTCCCAGCTTAGCCAGCTGATCGCGTTGTCCTGACAGTAGGCGTTGTTATTACCTTGCTGGGTATGGCCCATCTCGTCGCCTGCAACCAGCATCGGAACCCCCTGTGAAAACAGCAGGGTCGCGAGAAGGTTGCGTTTCTGGCGGGCGCGCAAGGCATTAATTGCCGGATCGTCGGTTTCTCCCTCGACGCCGCAATTCCATGAATGGTTATTGTCGTTACCGTCGCGGTTGTCTTCTTGATTGGCTTCATTGTGCTTGGTGTCGTAGGTCACCAGGTCATGCAAGGTAAACCCGTCGTGTGCACTGACGAAATTGATGCTGGCATGCGGCTTGCGCCCGCTGCGTTCGTACAAGTCGCTGGATCCTGTCAACCGTTGCGCCAGCTCCCCGAGCAACCCGCCATCGCCTTTCCAATAGGAGCGAATACTATCGCGATACTTGTCGTTCCATTCCGCCCAGCCCATCGGGAAATTTCCCACTTGATAGCCGCCTTCACCCAAATCCCAGGGTTCGGCAATCAGCTTGATAGTGCTCAGAACCGGATCCTGGCGAATGGTATCGAAGAAGGTGCCCAGCTGGTTGACTTCGTGTAACTCCCTTGCCAGCGCGGAAGCCAGATCGAAACGGAAGCCGTCCACATGCATGTCCAGCACCCAATAACGCAGGCTGTCCATGATCAATTGGAGTACGCATGAATGTTGCATGTCCAGGGTGTTGCCGCAGCCGGTGTAGTCTCTATAATATCGCGGATTATCTCCCTCCAGGCGATAGTAGGAAGCGTTGTCGATGCCGCGGAAGGACAGCGTCGGGCCCTGCTGATTTCCTTCGGCGGTATGGTTGTAGACTACGTCCAGAATGACCTCAATGCCCGCCTTATGTAGGGTTTTCACCATGGTTTTAAACTCGCTTACCTGGCCGCTTGCCGAATAACGGGAATCGGGCGCCAAGAAGCCAATCGAGTTATAGCCCCAGTAATTGCGCATCCCTTTTTCGACCAGGTGGCGGTCGTCTAGGAAAGTATGCACCGGCATCAGTTCAACCGTGGTCACGCCCAGGCGCTTGAGATGATTGATGGCCGGTTCCATCGTCAACCCTGCGTAGGTGCCGCGGAACTGGGGAGGGATGTCCGGATGTTGCATGGTAAATCCTTTGACGTGCAGCTCATAAATCACCATATCGTGCCAGTGAATTTCGGGGGATTGATCATTTCCCCAGATGAAGCCCTGATCGATAACCCGGCACTTCGGCATGACACTGGCATTGTCGCGACGACTGAAAGAAAGATCGGATTGCTTGCTGCCGATGCTGTACCCGAAATGGGCATCGCTCCAGATCGGCGTTCCGACAATATCTTTCGCATAGGGTTCTATCAGCAGTTTGTGCGGATTGAAGCGGTGCCCCTCGTCTGGGCGATAAGGTCCGTACACGCGGAAGCCATAAAGCAGCCCAGGGCGAACCTCAGGTAGATAGCAGTGCCAAACCATATCGCTGCGCTCTTTCAATTCTATGCGCTGGACTTCGTTCTTTCCCTTGGCATCGAACAGGCATAACTCGACTTTTTCGGCATGCTCGGAAAAAATGGCAAAATTCACGCCTTCGCCATCCCAGAATGCGCCACGAGGATAGGGACGGCCGGGCCAGACTTCAGTTATCGGTTTAGTCATGTTGAGTCCTCTCGTCTGAAATAAGCAGTCGTTCAAAAGTCTTTTAACATTTTTTATTCACCACGAAGATCACGAAGAAAAACATAAAACTTCGTGATCTTCGTGTCTCGGCAACTGCTCCTGCGTTGCTCTACCTCCTGCATCCATGCAGTCGTTCGTGGTGAGTAAGAGGACAAATATTGGCAAAAATGTATGTAACCGACTTGTCCTCAGCATATCGCTACATCGCCGGTTGCAGTAGCGACAGGATGCCGTGCAACGGAATGGCTACCCAATCCGGGCGATCGTCAAGTTCGTAGCGCACCTCGTAAAGCGCCTTTTCCAACAGGAACAGGTCGAGTAAGCCGTGTAGCGATGCCTCCGGTTCGAATAGCCCGGAGCTGCGTACCGCTTCATCGTAGGCGGCGAGAAAAACGCGTCCAACCTCGGTTTCCCAATCGCGCACCAGAGGCTCAAACTTTGCCAAATCCGCGGGTCGTTCAGCGGTGGCATGCGCAAGTGCGGTGTGGGAGGCATAGTTGAATGATCGCAGCATGCCGGCTACATCCCGCAAGGGCGAGTGTTTGTTGCGACGCTCGGCAAACGGACGCGCCGGTTCACCCTCAAAATCGGTGAACACGAAATCATTCTGTGTGAGCAGCACTTGCCCCAGATGATAATCGCCGTGGTAGCGTGTCTTGACTACTTTAATCTGTCCGGAAATACAGGCTTGGATACGATCTTTAAGTGCATTGCGTTGGTCGAGCAATATTTGTGCTGTTTCGCGGGCAGTTTCAGCAAGCCCGGCTTTACGACGTTCAAGCAGATCCAGCGTGGCTATCGCTTCCGCCTGTACCTGAAGTACCCAGTTCTTGAGATCTGTGTCGGTAACCGGTTCGGGATCGAAGGCTAAATCCCCCGTTGTTTCACCCAGCGCATTGTGCAGTTCGCCGGTACGCTGGCCGAGCGTATGTATCAGGACCAGGTAGGCGGCATGTGCTTGATCCGGGGCGGCGAGCGGCAAGGTTGCTGTGCGGCATTCTTCCAGAAAACGTCCCAGGTAATCCAGCGTGTAGCTCCAGCCGTCGCCCTGGTTTTCGATATAGCCCTGTAGCAAAGCCAGCGTCATGTTGTTGCCGTCGCTGCCTTGATACTCGACTACGCCGAGCACGGGTGCCGTATTGGGAAAGTGAGCCACTTCGGTTAGAAAACGTCCGACCTCAAATTCAGGATGAGTCCCGATTTGCAGATGCCGATAGCCTTTCAGGAATAACTGATCTCCCAGCACGACAGCGGTATTGCTGCCTTGTGTGCCGGGCGGTCGTCCTGACAGGTTGGCGAGTGTATCTTCTGAGAGTGCAGCGAAAGCGCCGGTAGGCGAAAAGCGAATAGTGCCTTGTTCGCAGGGCAGCGTTTGATTCGCGCCGATGGCCTGTACCACCGCCCGACAAAATGCCCCGTCGGCAAACGCATCTCCCATAATTCCAACTTGCGCCTGCTGGCGCACTTTGGCAACGGTGGTCGGCGACATGGCGTGCAGGCGTTCCTCGTTGCCGTTCTCCCATGCCAGTGCAAGGGGCAAAAAATAGCTAAGCGGCTCTCCGGTCGGGCCTTCGATATTGAACAGGGCGACCAGCCACTTGTTATCCGTATTTACCCATTCTGCATAATCAGCAATGACTATACGCCTTATCGCCTCGCCCTTGGCGCCATACCAGCGTTGTGCTGCGACAAAGTTTGGTAATGCGGATTCTTCGAGCTGGGTACGAACCTTCTCCGCCATGGCAATGCGCCAGGGTACGACTCGATCGCTAAAGAAGCTGTGCCATCCATCGAACAGCACCAGCATAGGCAATTCCTCGGGTAGCAAGTGTTCCTCATGCCATGTCGGTACCTCTTCACCGCTGGACAGCCGGAACCAATAGTAATTATGCCCAGGCAGGGTGAGCAGGTAGGGCAATTCGCCAATAGGCGGAAAAGCCGAACGACCCATCAATTCTACCGGCACACATCCTTTATAAGCCGAAAGATCAAGTTCGACCGCTTGCGCGGCACGCGACAGGTTGGCAACGCACAAAATAACGTCCTCTTCGTAGAGTCTGAAATAGGCGAGTATCTTGCGGTTTCCGGGGTGCAAAAAAAACAGTTTCCCGCGTCCGAGTGCCTGATGATTTTTGCGTAGCGCCAGTACACGCTGCATCCAATTCAACAGCGAAGCACGTTCGCGCAGTTGAGCTTCCACATTGACTGATTCGTAGCCATACACCGGATCCATGATAGGCGGCAGATACAGGCGCTGCGGATCGGCACGGGAAAAACCCGCATTGCGATCAGGACTCCACTGCATGGGTGTCCGCACGCCATTGCGGTCGCCCAGGAAGAAATTGTCCCCCATGCCTATCTCGTCGCCGTAATAGATGATCGGCGAACCCGGCATGGATAGCAGCAAACTGTTCATCAGCTTGATTTTATCTATCTCATTATCCATCAGCGGCGCCAGTCGGCGTCGAATGCCGACGTTCACGCGTGCGCGAGGATCGCTGACATACATCTGGTACATATAGTCACGTTCTTCGTTAGTGACCATCTCCAAGGTCAGCTCGTCGTGATTGCGCAGAAAAATGGCCCATTGGCAGGTTTCCGGAATATCCGGGGTCTGCCGCATGATGTCTACGATCGGATGACGGTCTTCCTGAGCGATAGCCATATACATCCGCGGCATCAGGGGAAAATGGTAAGCCATCTGGCATTCATTGCCGTCACTGAAATAGTCGCGCACATCTTCCGGCCACTGATTGACTTCGGCCAGAAATACGCGGTTAGGGTAATGCTCATCAAGCACCGCCCGCATTTGTTTTATTACGGCATGCGTTTCCGGCAGATTTTCGTTTTGGGTGCCCTCGCGCACGCACAGATAGGGGATCGCGTCCAGGCGTAAGCCGTCTACTCCCAGGTCCAGCCAAAACCGCATCAGTCTGATAACCGCTTTCACCACCTGCGGGTTATTGAAGTTGAGATCGGGCTGATGGGAGAAGAAACGATGCCAGTAATAGGCCTTAGCTTCCTCGTCCCAAGCCCAGTTGGATTTCTCGGTATCCTGGAAGATAATGCGCGTCTCGGGGAATTTCTTGTCGGTGTCGCTCCATACGTAATAATTCCGTTTGCTCGAATCGGCAGGTGAGCGGCGCGCCGCCTGAAACCAGGGATGCTGGTCGGAGGTGTGGTTAATGACCATTTCGGTGATAACCTTGAGACCACGACGGTGTGCTTCCCTCACGAACTGCTTGAAATTGGCCATGGTGCCGTATTCGGGATGGATATTTCGATAGTCGGTTATGTCATAACCGTCGTCGCGCATTGGCGAGGGGTAGAAGGGCAACAACCAAAGCGTGTTCACCCCTAAATCCTGGAGATAATCGAGTTTCTGGATTAACCCGATAAAGTCACCGGTGCCGTTATTGTCGCTGTCAAAAAAAGCCTTGATGTGCAGTTCATAAATAACGGCATCTTTAAACCAGAGCGGGTCTTCCATCCATTGTGCATTGTCCGCGAGCGGTTTTTTTATCTCGCTGGGTTTTGTTTCGCTCATGATGTTCTATTTCCTGTAGGGGCGAATTCATTCGCCCTGTTTAATCTGCTTTTTGCGATTGGGTGAATAAATTCGCCCCTACAAGCGCTTGTTTTCATCATTTGTGCTGATGAAGCAATACCGTCATGATTGTTAACTTTGATTCCGTTCATGGCTCTTTTACAGAAAATAATCGAAGTCGTGTTCGGTACGCACACGTCGACGCAATTTGAAAATATGCGCGGGCGCAACCAGGGGATTGATTTCAACGTAGTTGCGTGCGCCACTCCACAAAAAACGCGCGGACGTCAGCAGATCCTGTACCTGGTAAGTACGATCCATTTCCAGCCCAAGCAAGTCCAGCGGCAGCGTGACCCAGCCGGATTGGGTATGATGCGGATCCAGATTAGCTACCACCAAAATGATTTCAGCGTTATCCGGCGTGGTTTTCGCGTAACAAAGCAAATTGTCATTGCTCACATCAAAAAATTGCAGCCTGTAATCCTGTTGCAGTGCCTGACTTTCCTTACGTATGCGGTTCACCCGTGCGATAAAATCCTGCAGGCTGTCGGCGCGGTCAAGCTTCCAGCGACGCACCTGGTATTTCTCGGAATTGAGATATTCTTCGCCGCCTGCCTCGCGGGGAGCCGCCTCCATCAGCTCGTAAGCCGGGCCGTAGATGCCGTAATTCGCTCCCAGCGTGGCCGCCAGCACCAGGCGCAGCATAAATGCGGGGCGGCCGCCGAATTGCAAATATTCGGGAAGAATGTCGGGCGTATTCGGCCACAGATTGGGTCGGAAATATTCGCGTACTTCAGTGCGGCTGAGTTCGGTGAAATAGGTTTCAAGTTCGTGTTTAGCATTACGCCACGAGAAATAAGTATAGGATTGGCTAAAGCCAAGCTTGGCGAGACGGTAAGTGATTTTCGGACGGGTAAATGCTTCAGCCAGAAAGATCGTCTCGGGATGCGTGCGCTTCACCTCGCCAATCAGCCATTCCCAAAACGGGAACGGTTTGGTGTGCGGGTTGTCGACCCGGAATATGTAAACCCCTTGTTTAACCCAGAACCGGAATATATCCAGCAGTTCCTGCCATAGCTCACTCCATGCATCGGTTTCAAAATTGAAAGGGACAATGTCCTCGTATTTCTTGGGCGGATTTTCGGCGTACTGGATACTGCCATCCGCGCGGTGGCGGAACCATTCCGGATGCTCGCGCACATAAGGATGATCCGGAGAACATTGAAAGGCGATGTCCAATGCGATATCAATGCCCAGTTCACGCGCTTTGATCACCAGATGGTGGAAGTCGTCCAACGTACCGAGTTGCGGGTGAATCGATTTGTGACCGCCCTCCGCCGCGCCGATCGCCCACGGGCTGCCTACATCGGTCTCGGTCGCTACCAGCGCGTTATTAGCGCCCTTGCGTTTGGTCAGGCCGATAGGATGAATCGGCGGCAAATACACCACGTCGAAGCCCATTGCCGCCACAGATGGCAAGCGCTTTTCGCATTCGGCGAAGCTGCCGTGATCCATGTCATCGCCCATGCAGGAGCGCGGAAAAAATTCATACCATGTGCTGTACTGCGCTTTTACCGGTTCAGACCACACGTTTAGCAGTCCGGGATAATCCGTAGCCAAACTGCGGTCCGAATGTTGCCGCATTAAGCTCGCCAGGGTTTCGGAAAGTGCCAGCGCGCTTCCTGCATCCGGTTTGACAGTGCGTAATTGCTCGGCAATTTGTTGTAACTGTATCTGATTTTCGCCGTCGGCACGCGTCGCCGCCTCTTCCACCAGCATCGCACCGGCCTGAAGTGCAATAGCGACATCCTGGGCATCGTTGCGACGCGAAAACTCATGCCGCCAAGAAAAAAAATGATCGATCCAGGCTGTAATCGTGTAGACATATTGGCCCAGTTCGGTGATCGGGAACGACGCGCGCCAACGATCATTGATTAGCGGCGTCATGGCGGCTTCATGCCAGCCGGTTTCCGACGCATGCCGGTAGCGCAACACGCAGGCCAATACATCGTGGCTGTCGGTGAAAGCATCCGCCTCCACCTCAACGCTCTGACCTATGACGCGTTTGATCGGAAACCGTCCGCCGTCGATTTCCGGTTGCACATTTTCGATAACTACGCGGCATCTGCCGTCGGGTTTTTGTCTGTCTGTCATGCTCGGCTTCCTTGCCTGAAGAACAGGACGCCAAGCGGCGGCAGACGCAACATCAGTGAATGATACATTTCACCGGCTGCGATGGGGCCCGCTTCGACGCCGCCGAAATTGCCCACTCCGCTGCCGCCATAGAGTTCGGCATCGCTGTTAAGCACTTCAAGCCAGTAACCGCCGCTGGGCACACCGACCAGATAATTCTCGCGGACGATGGGCGTAAAATTGCATACCACCAACAGCGTATCGTCCGGGTTGTAGCCACGGCGCACAAAGCTCAGTATGCTTTTTTCCACGTCGTTGTGATCCATCCATTGAAAGCCCTCGTAACTGAAGTCTTGCTGGTAGAGTGCCGGTTCACTGCGGTAAAAACGGTTGAGATCTTCGACCCAGCGCCGCAGTCCGGCGTGATGCGGATATTGCAGCACGCCCCATTCCAGGCTCTCGTCGTGCTGCCACTCGCGTTTCTGTCCGAATTCGCAGCCCATGAACAACAGCTTCTTGCCCGGATGCCCCCACATATAGCCGTACAATAAACGCAGGTTGGCGAACTGCTGCCATTCGTCGCCCGGCATTTTTCCGATCAACGAACCTTTGCCGTAGACCACTTCGTCGTGTGACATAGGCAGCACGAAGTTCTCCGAGAAGGCATACCAGATGCTGAAAATAAGCTGTGCGTGGTGATATTTCCGGTAAACCGGATCATTTGAAAAATACATCAGGGTGTCATGCATCCAACCCATATTCCACTTCAGTCCAAAGCCCAGGCCGCCCAGATAGTTGGGACGGGAGACCATCGGCCAGGCAGTCGATTCTTCCGCGAAAGTCTGGGTATCCGGATAATCGCGATAGATAGCCTCGTTCAGGTTGTGCAGGAAAGTAATTGCATCCAGGTTCTCCCTGCCACCCTTGCGGTTGGGAATCCATTCGCCTTCTTTGCGGCCATAATCCAGGTAAAGCATCGACGCCACCGCGTCCAGACGTAGTCCATCGATATGATATTTATCCAGCCAGAATAACGCGCTGCTGGTTAAAAATGCGCGTACTTCATGGCGGCCATAATTGAAAATCGAACTATGCCATTCCGGTTGAAAGCCCTGGCGCGGGTCGGCGTGTTCGAAAAGATGGGTTCCATCGAAATAGCCGAGGCCATGGGCATCGGATGGGAAATGTGATGGCACCCAGTCCATGATCACGCCGATGCCGTGTTGGTGTAAGGTATCCACCAGGAACATGAAATCCTGCGGCGTACCGTAACGTGCCGTCGGTGCGAAATAGCCGACGGTCTGGTAGCCCCATGAACCGTAGAAAGGATGCTCTGTCAGCGGCATGAACTCGACATGGGTGAAGTTCAACTCTGCGACGTAACGGGGTAGCCATTCCGCCATCTCGCGGTAGGTGAGGGAGCGGTTGCCGTCTTCTGGAACGCGGCGCCAGGAACCCAGATGTACTTCGTAAATGGAACAAGGCGCATTCAGCCGGTTTTTCTCTCCGCGCTGAGTCATCCAGTCAGCGTCGTTCCAGGCATAATCCAGTTCCCAGACACGGGAGCCGGTTAATGGCGGCATCTCCCAGCAGAAAGCAAATGGATCGCCTTTATCGGCTATTTTTCCGTCGCGGGAAACAATACGATATTTATAGATCGCTCCGGCTGTGACATCGGCAATAAACCCTTCCCAAATCCCCGAGTCGTCGGTGCGTGGTTGCAGTGTATTTAATGCTGCATCCCAATGATTGAAGTCGCCGATCACCGAAACGGCGGAAGCATTGGGCGCCCATACTGCAAAGTGAGTACCTTTGACGCCGTCAACTGTAATGCCGTGTGAACCCAATTTTTCATACAGGCGAAAATCACTGCCTTGCTTAAACAAATAAATATCGAGATCCGTAAGCAGACTTGCTTTCACGGGAAGATTTGTTAACGCGGACATTTGCTACCCTCATATTTATTTTGTCGGATTTAACTCGTGTAATCACCTCTTCACATAAGGCTTAAGATTCAAAATCAGCAAATGCCAGTACGGATTCGATTGCGGTATTCATGATATTCACCTTAATTTAATCAACACCTTAATGTAGGAGTTGAACGATGTCTGTACGGTGTCACACATAAAGCCGCTTTCGTTCGAATGTACGGTAGCGTACAGACGGACCAGAAATGTGGTTGTAGATTGGTTACCTGAGTAGATGTATGAAGCCAGAGATTCAGAGCTATCAGGTTTTTTGTGGATGGTGTTGGCGAACACGAATAGAAAGCAATGTGAATGATGCCCAGTTGAAGTGAAGACCAAGGAAGCAAAAGGTCATACCCTACTTCTTATTGGATCCAAACGATCCGAGCTTTTAAGTAAAAAGAACCATCTGGTGACTATATGGTCATGACATTCATGGATGGGCAAGTTATCAAAAAGGTCATGGCGGTTCAAAATATGGAACCGGTATGTTTTTTATTTTCTCCAAGGAGAAAGGTGACTAGCTCAGACCTTGTCTGCGAACCATTCAATAGAAATCGGCGATTAAACTCATTAAATGTCTAATTTTTTTGGAGAACAGCTATGGCGTTGCATCAAATCGAAGACAAATCGGTAGAACTAAAAGGGATATTATGTAAGCACGGTCTGAGAAATACCCCCGACCAAACCTCAGGGC
>DATBQC010000456.1:0-1693 GCA_036561065.1 Methylobacter sp.
CAATTCTCCCGGCGGGAAGCACAGTATCTATCGCAGTTGCCGCCTCGGAGGAAAAGAACACATTTGTCACCTTGTGACCATTAATGGTTTTTATCACATCTGCTGCTTTCGTGCTGTCAGGAAAAATTATTGTGCCACCTAAGGATAAAAGCCCTAGTGTGCAAATGTAACCCATCGTGAAATTCAGGTTGGCGGGAATCATGCGCGTACTTCTGCTACATTCGATGACCGTTTTTTGCATGCGCTCAATCATGTAGCGATTGCTATACATGATAGCTTTGGGCTCTCTGGCGCCACTGGACATTGACATCAATAACGGTATGGCAATCAATAAGGGCGTATCGGCATCTGGCTGATAGCTAATGAAATCAAGGTCGTTGGCATTATCATCAAGGCTTAACCCCTGCAATCGAATCAACGAAGCACCCTCCACTCGAGGGTTCTCCAAGTCCGTCAATATTACTTTCAGCGTATACTTCTCAATGATTCTGGATTTAATATCAGCCGGGAAAATCGGGTTAATTGGAACAGAAATCGCCCCTAATCTTGCCAATGCCAGCATAACTACAGGGTGTAAGGGTGACTGGCTGATGGAGATACCGACCGCATCTCCAGATGTTATGCCTTGAGTATGCAACGCCTTAGCGTATTGGCATATTCGCCGGTAGAGTTGCTGGTAGTTAACCACCTGGTCTTTATAGACAAAAGCTTCCGCTGATGGATTCTTCAATGCGGTTTGCACTATTTTTTCAATTAAAGAACCCTGCATAGCATTAAGCTCCAAATGTCTCTGATAATTTATCTTCTAATTTGCCGGATTTGGAATCTGGTTCAGTCTAAACCATACATTGCAAAAGAACCATCAATCTACTCTTGAATGTTTACAGTAACCGCCTTGTCCAAGCAGATGTAATTTGAATTGCTGGTATTCACCGAATACTTCGGATTCAATTCCAGACATATTGTTTATACGATAACTTTTATCGCGTTATGTTTGAAAGATTATTATGTTGGTTGTATTCTAATGCAGACAATAAGCTCGGTATGGCTAAGAACCTTATCGGTAGTCGTGATACTAAATTTATTCAGTAGATTTTTTATATTTAACTATATGAAAAGCTTGAAAGTTACTTTGCGACGTGCAATTATGTTGTCTTATGTCTTATATAAGATATATTATTAATTACCAAACTTGGAGGAGTGCATCATGGGTATTATGGAGAGTCTAAGCGGTCTTGGCGTAGCAATTCCCTACAAAGCCAAGTATGACAACTACATTGGCGGAAAATGGGTACCCCCGGTAGACGGTCAATATTTCGATAACATCAGCCCACTGACTGGCAAACCATTCTGCCAGATTGCACGTTCCAATGAAAAAGACGTGAATCTAGCACTCGATGCCGCGCATGCGGCGAGAGAAGCCTGGGGTAAAGCGTCCACCACTACACGTTCCAATATTCTGCTGAAAATCGCGGACATCATGGAAGCAAATCTGGAATTGATTGCCACTGCCGAGACCATCGACAACGGTAAACCGATTCGTGAAACCATGAATGCCGATATTCCACTGGCGATCGATCACTTCCGTTATTTTGCGGGTGCGATACGCGCACAAGAAGGCGGTATCAGCGAGGTCGACCACGAAACCATGGCCTACCACTTCCATGAGCCACTGGGCGTTGTTGGCCAGATC
>DATBQC010000457.1:0-1855 GCA_036561065.1 Methylobacter sp.
AATTCCCGGTCGCTGCCGATGAGCCTGCTAATTAAAGCACTTAAAAAGGCCGAGCAAAGTAAGGATGCGAAAGCTGAGGCCACTACAAACAGTAGTGGCTTGACGCTTGAGCTTGCGCCAATAGAAGAAAAACCCCAGGCAAATGCACCTTCACTCGCGGAAGAGGCTGGTCTGTCCACGCCTGCAAAGCAGCAACCACCTGCCGCAGAAGCCGCGACGATGACATTAAGCAATGCGCCTAAACTTGAACAAATACCACCCGCGACACCCGAAATTGCAGATACTGGGGCCCAGGACGATATTGCTGCGTCATTGATGGAAGAAAGCGGATTTTCTCTCAGTGAAGAAGCCGGTTTCGCTGAACTCCCAATAAAAACTGCAAAAACTGCTACCGTCGCCAAAACGGAAAAACCCACTAAACCGGTTAAGAGCTCGGTTCCGGAATCGGCGCCGGAAACTAGCCCAATATCAGCCGCCGTGCCCGCATCCGCTCCAAGCGGTGAGCAACGCCAGGCCGCTATTAATCTGCTGACTATGCGCAAAGACCAAAAACGTTCTGCCGGTAGCCGCCGTAGTCTTTATTTAGGGTTGACTGGACTAGTTCTGTTACTGGGTTTGGGCGGCGGGTTTTATTACTATTTGCAAACCTTGGATCAAACGCAATTGGTCGCGATGCAGCCACCAAGAGGGCCGGTACCGCTCCCAGCGGCACCCGTCAAGATCGTTACGCCGCAAGTTGCCCCGCAACCTGTGCTCGCAGAAGTCAAACCGGATTCTGCTGCACCGACTTCTGCCGCATCTGCGCCCGCTGCGTCGACTTTGCCTTTACCGAGTGAATCAGCCAAGACTACCGACAAATTGACACAGACTACGATGTCTTCTGATGAACCCATGGAGCAAGTCGTGGCGAGCAAACCCAAGGCCATGACAAAATTTAGCCCGCCTAAAGAATCAACGCGAAAATCGATAGGTGGGCATCGTCAAGCCATGGCGGATGAAGATTCCTCAATGAAAATATCGCGCCTGAATAAAGGCAAACCTGCAGTTGATCCCACTCAAGTTGCCGCCTATCAGGCATTCCAGGCAGGCGATGACGCAACTGCCGGCCAGCTTTACCAGCAGTTATCGCAAAGCGATCCTCGCAACGTAGATGCTTTGTTGGGTTTGGCTGCTGTTGCAGCCCGCCAAGATCATGCCGATGAAGCAGTGAGCGATTATCAACGCGTGCTGGAATTAGACCCGAACAACAGTGTCGCACAAGAAGGTTTGATCGTAATGTCAGGTCAAACCAATCCTACTGAGTCGGCAAGCAAGCTTAAAACCATGATCGCGCAACAGCCTAATTCAGCACATCTGTACGCTGCACTAGGCGGGATATATGCCGACCAGAACCAATGGCCTGATGCCCAGCAGGCTTATTTCCAGGCATTCAATCTCGATACCGATAATGCGGAATACGCCTTTAATCTGGCAATAAGCCTTGATCATTTGAAAAAACCGGATATTGCACTTAACTACTACCAGCAAGCGCTCGCTTTACTAGATAAGCAAGGCGGTTCGATTGATAAAAAGGCGCTACAAAATCGCATCAACGAGCTTCGAGATGCTACAGGAAGATAATCTCTTTCAAGTTCGGCGTTAAACCCGCGTCTGTACTAGTATTCCACCCCGCAATTTGCCAATTTCAGGCATAATCGGTAGTAATTCTGTTATCGGTTCTATACGCTTATATGTCTGAAGCACGCCGAAAAATGCGCTTGGGCGATTTGATGGTGCAACAAGGCCTGATCAGTCAGGATCAGTTGCGCATCGCGTTGATGGAACAAGATCAGAATAATATTCCTCTTGGTCGTCA
>DATBQC010000458.1:0-1504 GCA_036561065.1 Methylobacter sp.
CTTGTTTGTCACCACTGCTGTGCTGTCTGGGTACCACCCCTAAACTGGCGGCATAATCTCGGCTGCTTTCATAGCCCTTACCGCTATCGCCAATATCGGCGGTCACAATCGTTGCCGTCAACGGCCCAACGCCTGGAACATCGAGAAAACGTTTGCTGAGCTCGTTGGCATTGCATAAGCGGTTTATCCGTAGATCCTGGGCTTTGATTTCTTTATCGAGTGCCTTAATTTTTTCATATTGCTCGGAAAACAGCTCACGACTTAAGGTGGTTAAGCCATTTTCAGCGTCTTCCAAGATCAAGGGTAACTGCTGCCTAACCTGCGCTATGCCTTTGTTGATAATAATGCCTCTTTCACTCAACAAGCCGCGCGTTTGGTTGACCAGCGCAGTGCGTTTATCAACCAACTCTTTGCGAATATTATGTATCAGTTGTATGTCTTGCTGGGCAACGGTTTTTATCGCTACCACGCGTTTGTTCGGGCGAGTGACCGCATCATAGATTGCGGCCGCGTCGTTAAAATCGTTTTTATTGCCAACGACAAAGCTTTTGACATAGCGGGCATTGAGCAAGATGACTTCATGGCCGAGCTTGGTCAGTTCTCTGGCCCAATGATGAGCGCTTCCACAGGCTTCTATGCCAATAATACTGACGGGATAGTTGACAAAATACGCCAGTAATTCACTGCGCTTGAGTTTCTTTTTTATCATTTTTCCATCAGTTCCCTGGGTAAATAGGTGGAAAATATGTTTTGCTATATCTAAACCAATTACGCTATTGTTCATTTCGGACTCCTCATTACACCGTTTAAAAATTGCCGGTGCATTTTAAACTGCGCCAGGGTGAGTGAGGAGTCCATATCATCAGCCTACGGGCTACAGTCCTCATTCGAGGTTTCCGTTGAACTCGGCGACAACCTCTTCAAGCGAGGGATTCGACTTTGCCCGGCCGTTGACAAACACGATAGGCAATGGGCCATTCATGATTGAGGTCATACGTTCCATGACCGAGCTTTCTGGTGGGCTAGTGAGCCTGAAATTAACGTTATGGGTTCGTTCCACTGGAATGCCTTTTTGTGAGAGCTCTTCAGTGAGGCGATCAGCTCGCTGCGCGTCTTCATGAGGACAGTTCTCTGCAGCGACCACAAAAACCATTTGCGAATCTTGTCCCTCAGCGGGGGGTAAAGAAGCAAAGCCGTTTTCGCTGGCTGCCGGGTCAGACTCGACTTGAGCTGTGGGGGTTCGGTGTTCTTTCCAGTAGGTGTAGCCACCACTAGCAATTCCAATAATGATCAGTAGTCGGATGATGTTCATATTTGATTGACGGGCCTAACGTAGAGCTAAGGGGCGCGGCCCGGAAAGCTGAAAAATAAAACCGCATTATAACCGCGCTCCGGTTGAGCGCCATGTTAGGCGAGGGAGCAGAAACTTAACTTTACTCTGACCCCAGTTATTATGCGGCAAAAGTTGCGGATTGGCCGTATTCGTCTTTCCATCGTTGTGTAA
>DATBQC010000459.1:0-3451 GCA_036561065.1 Methylobacter sp.
TTTGCTTTTATAGAAATCTTTTTATTGATATAGCCGGGTTGGTTGGAGGCTTCCTGGTTGATTTTATCCATCAGGTAATCGGCTAACAGGGCAATATCGCCAGCTCTCTCCCTTAACGGCAGCAAGGTGATGATACCTACCGCGACACGATAAAAAAGGTCTTCACGAAAGCGCCCCGTAGCGATTTCAGCAGCAAGGTTGCGATTAGTCGCGGCAATGACGCGGACATCCACTTTCATTGAACCACTGTCGCCTACTTTGCTCATCTCTCCCGATTGCAGTACACGCAGTAACCGAACCTGAGCGTCTTCCGGCAGCTCACCAAACTCATCAAGAAACAGGGTACCACCATCAGCCGCTTCAAAATAGCCGATTTTGTGACTGCTTGCGCCGGTGAACGCACCTTTCACATGACCGAACAGTTCTGAATCGATAAGGTCTTTGGGAATTGCACCGCAATTAACGGTAATAAAGGGCTTACCCTTGCGCAGACTGGAGTTATGTATCGCCTTGGCAAAGAGTTCCTTTCCGGTTCCTGACTCACCCATGATTAACGCCGGCACATCGCGCACTGCAATTTTCTCGGCTTTTTGTATGGTTCTTTTCAGTTCGGGGTTCTGGGTAATGATGTCCGAAAAGGCGGCGGATAAGGGGGCTTCTGAATAGGACAGCTCGGTTAACTTTTTGTCCGCGTTTTTGACTAACTGCGGAATATATTCAGCGGAAATATCAAAAGGAATGGCGACAAACTCGCCGCCTTTTTCTTTGGTTGATTGCACAAACCGGGTGTTGTACTTGGTTTTCCCCAGCAGTATCGACACGGCTGTCATCGACGGGGTACCTGGCGACAGATGAATGCTGATGTCCAACCGGGGGTCTCTGACGGTCAGTTTCTCAAGATAACCGTCCATAACCCGGTGTATGTCGCCAAAGTCGATCGGAGAGCGTAGCGAGCATTTGATGGGAATTACTTTGATAGTAACGAACCCAGAGAGCCAACTTACATAAGCATCTGCTTTGGATTGTTCCTGCTCGTGTATTAAATGCAACTCATCAAAAGTAAGCGTTTTTAATGCGCCGAGAATCGGGCCATCACCAATGACTTCATCGGGTCTTGAGGGAACTTGACCGGCTGCTTTGAGGTCGGTAATTCCAAGCCAGGAAATTAATATTTTTTTGCCCATTGTTCCGTAAGATCATCGTTTCTATTGGTCAAGGGTATACACAAAAACAAGGCATATCAACAACGAGGTAAGATTTTTTATTTAGATAAATTTAGTTACCTTAAATCTAACGGAATCATATCGATTAAAACCGGCTAATTAGATCGGGCAATTATTAGCGTCTCAGGAAATATGGATTCAGTTCGAAGAATGATCATTTTTTTATTAAAATTAATTCATCAAAAATGTACATCAAAATAACAATTTTTCATTAGGATCAACCTTCATAAAAATTTGCTCCCCCTGTGTTACTGCGTTTAAATACACAATCGCAGTAACAGCTTCGAAAATTGCAAATTAGTTGCAAATTAGTTGCGTATTATTCGCAAATAAGTTGCAAATTAATAGACTTTCATTCGGATTTTATGCGCCGTATTTACCTGCAACGATCATCTGTTACAGAATAATACGTAGTTACCGGATCATGATGCTAAAGTGACAGATCAATCCTTCATCAACAGCACGGTTAAGATCGATCATTGCAATTACAAGGTGGCAGACAAAGCTGGCGAGGTGTTGTCCGCCCTACCCTACACATTCCCTGATTTTTTCAGAAGAATAAACTTGATTTTTACGGCAGCCCCTTTTAATAAGCAGGTCTTCAAAGTATCTACGTGGGGAAATGACATACAGTCTCTAATATGGGCAGCCTTGGCACATCAATCTGCAGCATCTTCAATACTACAAAATTAGCGGTCGCAGCATTTGCGCGCGAAGGTGTGCTTCTACGAGGCTTTTAGCAAGGTTACCCTCAATCACCAGATCCGCCTGGAGCTGATCAACACAGGAACTTGTAACCACCCACGGAGACCATGGCTCCTTGAAAGAACTGACACGATCAGCCAGGACCTGAGCTGCCCACAACGGAGCATCCAGCGCAATGATGACGTCGATCCATGGACTCATTTGTTGAAGAACGGCTCGTAACCAATCGACGGAGGTGTTCGATTCGTTCTGCTCCGGACATATAACTGGTTGAAGCTGATAGCGACAACCGACCATATCGAATGGCCGAATGTCGCCACCTAGGACGATCAGGACAGGATCACCGCCATGCTGCTGCCACCACTCCACCATAACTATAGCCAGAGCCGCTAGTACAGGGAACGCCACGTCTTCACCGACCACCATCACAGCCTTATCGTAATCGAAAACAGTTGTGCCTTGTCCACCAAAATTCAGCACAGGCCCCAGTGAGCTATGGCGTCGACTCTCGATTCGCTCAAGTCCACGCCGACGTCCATCAAGAAATCGCTTGCGATACAACACCCAGCCATCGCCTGATTCGATGTCAAAGCCTTTGATGCACCCTTCATCTTTTGTGGACAAGATATAGCGACCCGGCAAGCAATGATGTTTTTCAACCAGCGATTGCAAATTTTCACCACCCAAGCCTCCACCTTCTATGAATAGATCGCCGTGAGCAAGACCTTCTTCGAAGAACCTTATCTCGGAGTCCCAGGCCTCGTTGCTAATTTTGTGGTTTACTAAAGCGCTCAAATGCATCCCATGGCCTACGCCGTGTCCGGTTTTATCCGCACGTCGTCGCTGTTCGGTAGCCATCATTCGAAGCACATGGTAGTCTCCGTCAGCCCGATACGCGACCGATGTCAACTCGGGATCGAGAAGCAACTCGTCAAGTTTCTTGTAAAAAGCTGTTGTGTGTGTTGGGCTGTTCGGTGAGTACTCACGGCCTTTCTCGATAGCTATGCGACGCTCCAGATACCCATAGGGGTGCTCGCCTGATCGAAAGCGGGTCACTACATGACGGAATAAACCATCGTTCCTGTCCAATCGACACTGAGCAGCGCTAACCATTGCCAAAAGTTGCTGCGCAAAGGCGCGCATGGGTGCCGTATCCCGGTAGCTCAGCCAAGCTTCATCCTCGGGTGCCGCGTCATAAAAACCCCAGAAAAACAGCTTATCAAACACAGTAAATGGAATCCGACCTTCGGGCCATGGGTGTTTATCCTCATAAGGTGGCAGGGCTTTTTCGCGAACGTATTTGACCCGATCCGCCACGCATGATGGCACGGCTTCGATGATGACCCAAACATAATCCCAGACATCGCCAGGCCGTTCAATCAACATTAACTCATACACGCGATAAACGCTGTCAGTATGACCAATCAGCTCTACCAGCTTACTGGCATCAAGATGAACACGAAAAGGCTGTTTGCTATGCCAGAAGCCAACCTCACCAAGATCGATTGTGTGTTCTGTCGGGT
>DATBQC010000460.1:0-3249 GCA_036561065.1 Methylobacter sp.
AAGAGGGAGCACGAAATCTCAGGCCAGCACTCCCTTTCGTGCATATTTCGACGAATACGTGTGAACGGTCGAATGCTTCTAGGTCTTCAAGCCGGTCGTCTGCATACTTGACTACGTCAGCCACCGCCAATGCCTGACGGAATAACTCGGGGTCGGTCCCCACTTCAGAAGGCTCGAAGAAGACCATTACATCGCGGCTCTTGTAATACTCGGCAACCTGGACCCCGAGGGCTGTCGCGCGGTCCATGTACACCACGTTCGGTTGAACTGCATCGAGGACTTCAGGTGGTGGCAGGTCGATGTTTGGGGCATGCCATGAGCGTTTTACACCGCAGACCGGGCAGGCAAAGCTGAATTTATGGGTCTTGCCACTTTCCCAATCAAGTTGATGCTGGTATACCACCGGCGTCGGAATACTATGCTCCTGAACGATCAGCTGGAGATTGGCATTCAGACGGCGGAATTCTTCAAGGATGATCTCGGCTGCTACATCGCAGCCTAGTTTACCAATAGGTGAGCTAGACCATCCGAGCGACGCCAGGATGGATAGGACGTTACCCGCTGAACCGCCTAACCCATAACTTAATAGTTGTTTATTGGAATCGAGGACGATGTCCAATGCTATCAGCCCGGTTCCTAGAATCTTGGGAGGAGCAGCTTCAGGAATATCTTGAATATTTCTTTTCATCATTCACACGGAGGATATATAGGCCCGTCTACCCAAACATGGACCAGATTTTTAATATCCGGTACATCAGGCGTCGAGCTATTGGCATCCTCATGGTACCCCAAGGTCTCGACATATGCGACCGGAAGTTCCTCATCCATTGCAGCCAATAACCCACCGATGGTCGATACTTTCGAGCCCATAGGAGACAGCACAGTAATATGTGGATCGCAGATCTTTTGGCGGGCTTTATGTACCCTGATCACGGTATCGTAGAGATCCAATGGATCGCTCTCTGAAGCCAAGACGATGTTTTGAAGGCTGGTATCCCATTTGTCGATCTCATCGCGATATTCAATGACCAGTTCGTCCACTCTTTTCGGCTTTACTCCTGGGAAAGGAAGTACCGGGCAAACATCATTAGGCTGTATAAAGTTAAATAAAGTTTCATACATACCGCTTCTACCACTCATTAACTGCGGCAGCCAGAGTTTCGACGCAACTGGATTACCTTTAAGTCCCGCATTGGCATCGAAACCTTTCATCCAGCTTGCAGTATCATCATACTGGGGCTTGTAGCTGTAATCGACGCTGGGATGATCAACGACAAGTACGTGCAACGAAGTTTCCAGCTTATCCCTCTGAATCATGTCTCTAATGTAGCGAACCAGTGGGAAAAAGATGCCTCGTGACATGGCACAGATGTCGATGACCACATCGGTATAACTGGCAATGCCCTTGATATTTTTCTCCGCTGCTTTGATGAGCTCAACGCCACCAATTGGTGCGCCATCAGCTGCGAAGATCGGTATCGTGAAAGTCGTAGGTGACTGCCCGAGAAGCTTGCCAAGCTCTACTGCCGTTTGCTTAGCACGGCTTTTAAGCTCGCTTGACACATTCTCGCGATCTTCCTCGAAAAAAATGGGATGGATCTTATTTGTGATGGCTTTCAGTGTTTGGAAGGTCATCAACGTTCGAGGATCAAATCCGATTGAGCCAATGAATAAGATGTTTTTCGACGGGAAATATTCCGTTAGGAATTGTTCCGATTTTCCGTTGCCGTGCCAAATATATTCTTTTCTCATGGTCACTGGTCCCAATTTACAGCGTCGTATAAGGACTTCATACCGCCTTCAACGAAGCCGCCCCTGTTGAAAGGCAATCCATATTTGATAATGGGATACCCTCCTAGCTGTATTAGTGTCCAGACCTGGTTCTTGCAATGGTAGCCAGGCGTGATAGAGATCGCGTTATATGCAATGCCGTAATGTATGGCTATGGCAAGCTGACGGTGTTGGGACATCATACCGTCAAAGTCGTCCCTTAATACACCATAAGCGTTCGCACCCTGGTCAAGGTACGCATTGGGCAGTAACGATGCCTCCTTCGCTTTGTCGCCGATGAAATCGACCATCTGGATGACTTGTCTATGCATCGGAAACCCCCAATGATCTATCGTATAGTTGGCTGTCTCTCTGATGATCCTGTGTTGCTCTTCTGCTGTTAGATGAATTTTCTGTTTTTTTCTGATGAGTTTGACTTCGAGATCCCCAACTAACTCATCGGCGGTCCTTAGGAATTGTTCGATATTGCCCTGCCCCGAATCTGCCACAGCGTCGACTCCATAATAGTAAGGGCGCTCGAATAGATGCATCAGATGGAGTTTAGCGCCGGCCATGACGCCAGCATCAGCTTTGAGCTCTCTGTTAGGCTCAACATCAATGGCTTCGGAAAACAATTGTTGTTGCGGGGTGCGTTTCGAATACCTGTGCAACAGTATCCTTAACATGGCGAGGGAGACGTCCTCCGATTCGTTTTTGGAACCGCTGTATTCCTCAACGATTTCCTTGAGTTTCGCAACACGTTCGGCACTGATCCGCAGGGTAGCGATATCCGATTGGACCTTACTGTTCAGCAATTCAAAATTACTGCTGGAGATACCTTTACAGGTTTCCACCAACATAGCATCAAGCCTTGTTTGTTGGGCTCGGTTGAAGACATCCATCTCTTTCAGATAACGGCTAGCGATATCCTGAGCAGCTGTCCTGAACGTACGTTTTTGAGTAGTATCGGCTTGATGGCTCGTCAGCAATACTTGAAAATCCCGCCCGAGCTGCCTGCCGGATTTATTGCTACCACTATGTTCTAGTATCCATTCGTTGGCGGTAATCGCAATGTCGTATCTTGTCATAATCCAACGTGCAGTACTCAAATCACGGTTGATCAGATAATCCGAAAGCTCGGTGAACTGCTCTGGGTGGAGCTCATGAGCGTCGTCGACGATGAGCATCGGTTTCAAGCTTAAAGCTCGATGCGCGTCTGGAAGCCTTATCGAGAATTCTTTCAGGTGAGACAGTGGATCATAAGGAGCGAGTGCGGCATCGATCTGTTCAAGTCTTTTAGGTACTAATGAATGAATAACCTTATAAACTTCAGTTTCTACCCGCGCTGCAACGGCACGTAAGCTTGTAACATCCATGGCCCCAATCGCTTCGATGGCACCAGGCGAATATTGGTTAGCCACGATTTCAATCTCTTCATCTTTGATACCATGTGACGTTAACGAGTTGCACCAGAGCAGG
>DATBQC010000461.1:0-2964 GCA_036561065.1 Methylobacter sp.
TTTTCCACCGTGCGTCAGCTGGCGCTGAACCTGCAATTCCATGACAAACTGGTACAACAAAATTCGACGAAAACCTTCGACTTATTATTTTTCTGGCAACATTGCCTTTATGTCGCATCGTTAAGTAAAAGAATAGCCGTCGCACTTGATTATCCAGACCCGGATCTGGTTTATACCGGCGGGCTTTTGCACGACATTGGCAAGATCGTTCTGGAAGCCCATGGGCGTATCACTTACAGCGATTTTATCTGTTCGATTGGCGTTAACAAACATTCGACAAAGGAACAAGAGCGCAGCTTTTTTGGGATCACCCATACCGAGATGGGACACGCATTTTGCCTGGAATGGCAATTGCCGACATCGATTACGGCCATCGTTGCCTGTCACCATAACCAACCCGCCGAGTCTTCGCAGTACGCTAAATTTAAAACCGAAATTGCTATCGTTTCCTTTGCAAACTATATCGCCTGGATACAGGGCATAGGTTCGGCCAACTACGATAGCCACCCGATGCTACAGAGCGATTTGCTTGAGACTATTGATATTGACCGACTCAATCTTGAAGCCTTACTGCAACAGGTCGATCAGGACATGCAAACCACTCAGGAATTTTATGATACCCAGCTGCCCGGTTTAACCACGTTGCGGGCCGCGCTGGTCAAAGCAACCATTAACCTGAGCCAGATAAGCGCAGATAAAGCGTTTGAGGAAAATCCTACAGCTAACAAGAAATCGTCCAGTTTAACAGTGCCCCATCACAGCCTTAACCCGAATGAGTTTATTCCCTGGACGCTGGAGGCCATACAGGACGAGTTTTCTTTCGACCGTTGTATTATGTTCACGATCGATCCTAAGCGCCGTTGTCTGCTCGCGCCATACTGGTGGCCAAAATCAACATTGCCAGCCGAACTGCAACCCTTTGAGGTCGACATTAGCAACATTTCCGGCTTGTTATTAAAATGTCTGCGCGAAAAGAAAGCCGCCTTGATTAAAGCCGGCACAGAGCATGACAATCCCATCATTCAGCGCCTAAAGACTACTGAGTTTATTGCCATCCCGGTCATTCATGACAATAACTTGGTTGGAATGATTTATGCGGATAACTCGGTGTCGAAAAAACCAATGCACGAGAAATTGTTGCCGGAAATTATGCCCATTGCCTATGAATTGGGGGTCGCCATATTCAATGCCAATCAATATGGGTTGGAGAAAAAACACGCACAGATCGATCATTTAACGCAGCTGTTCAATAAACGCATAGTCAACAATTTTCTAGCCGATACTTTTCAAGAGGATGAATCCAAGCTGGCGAATATCGCCATCGGCTTTATTGATATAGACAGGTTCAAGCAGCTGAACGACACCTGCGGACATCAGGCTGGAGATGACGCATTAAAGATTGTTGCCGATATTTTGCGCAACTCAGCCCGGCCTGGGGATTTTATCGGTCGCTATGGCGGGGAAGAATTTTTATTCGTGCTTAAGAATACCGATGAAACCGGCGCCCATGGTTACGCCGAGCGCATAAGGTCTGAAATCGAGCGTCGCGGCAAGATTTTAAGCCAACGATTTCATGGTCAAATAATGACAGTCAGCATCGGTGTGGCCATGTACAGCCCGCGCTATACCAAATATACCGACATGATCGAAGTTGCCGACCAAGCCATGTACCGGGCTAAAAACGAAGGCCGGAACCGGACTGTGCTGCTAACCGGCATTGCACCCGGCGAGAAATAAGTGCTGTAATTGTTTTGATAGCGGCAGCGCATTGCAAGCTTCGGCCAAATTCACGCACCAATGACTTACAACCTGACCCCCTAAGCAAAGGAAAATCTGATGAAAAAGCATGCCCTAGTGCCTGTTCTGGTCGGAATGGCCGCCTCCGCCCTGTTGTCGTTTTCCTGTATCGCCCTAGCTACGCCGGATAACAATTTGAAGGTGGTTATGATCCGGCACGGGGAAAAGCCCGATCCCGGCGACAACCTGTCATGCCAAGGCGAGAATCGCGCCTTGCAACTCCCGGCGGTTCTATATCAAAAATTCAAGATACCGGACTACACTTATATCCCAGCGTTGAAAACGGGTGACGCAACCAAACATTCCAGAATGTTCCAAACAGTTAGCCCGTTCGCCATTAAGTATAATCTGACGGTCGATAGTAAATACGATACAGACGATTATGCAAAGGTTGCCGATAATGTAAAGAAGAAAACCGGCACGGTTCTGATGGTCTGGGAGCACAAGGCGATTCGGCCTATTGCCGAGCAGCTAGGGGTAAAAAATCCACCTGCTTGGGAAGGTAGTGATTTCGACAGCATCTGGATCATTACCTACAACAACGGTGAAGCTACATTATCTTTCGACAAAGAAGGGATAACGCCATCCGCAGCCTGCAACTTTTAAAAAAGATAGCTGATTAGCATGATGCTTTAGCCGGAGCAAAAAAGTTTATTATTCCAATAGGAGCGCTGAGTCGGGTAAGACGCTGGATTTTTTGCTAAAGATGATCGATAAGGTTTTTTGTCGTGGCGCTGGAGGAAGGGCGATTAATTCTGACGTTGTCGGATTATAGTTTTGTGATTTTTAAAATCGTCATTCCGGCAGGGATTGGGGACTCGTTAGAGTGTGTAGCGAACCCTGATTCCATGGATGGTTTTGAGCTGACCATCTCCGGAACTGGATATCCGCTTCCCTGCGGGAAACACGAGCTTTCGTAGAATCTGACGAAGTAGAATTAAGTACGCAAGCCGTACGACACGGATAAACGTTTTTAAGAATTCGAGCACCAGTGAGGCTCTCAGCGTTTCAGGTTGATGACAATAGCCGCGCCGTCCAGCGATCTTCGTTTATCGGCTTCCGGCTCCTGCGACATCAACATCTGGCCATTTAAATCTAAAGACCGTGGCGTTTTTTTATGTTCGTCGGCAAACATATCTTCTGATTTCATCTGGCTCATCTTGTTTT
>DATBQC010000462.1:0-3340 GCA_036561065.1 Methylobacter sp.
TACGTCGAAAAAATCGCTGTAGGTGACTTTGTAGCAGTCACAATCAAAAGGCTGTTTAAATCCTTTCAGAAAAAGCAGTATTTTACAGTCGGCAGACTCAGTGTTTGCATACACCGACAGCAGGATAATCTCCTGAAAAGAAATGGACTTTTTATCGACACGGTTGATATTAATGCCGCCCGGAATCTGGGTAATTCGGTTGATCGGCAGAGGCGAACACCGTATATCGCCGGCACCCAATTGGTATTCCAAAAACGTTGGCGGCTTCGAGGCAGGCATTGCAACGGCTAGGCACAAGGCGCCCGCATTGTTGAACGCGGCGACATATTGCTTGGCGGCGGCTTGACTTAAGTTTTTTTTGATTACTGTATCGGCCACAGAAAAGTGTTGCGCGATGCTCGGTACGTCGGTTTTATAAAGAGTCGCCAGATTTTGCATGACGGCTGCACGGTCAATATCCGGGGTAAAACGGCCGGTAAAGACAACGTGATATTTTTGCTCATCGTTCATGGATTTTCACCTCATGCAGAAACACATAGGCTGTAATCGTTCAGACCAGCCATGCCTGCGACGCGCTATCGATCAGAGGACATTGGATTCCAGAAATTCCGACAGTTGTGAACTGGTAAGCCTAAGCCGTTGGCTTAGCGCGCGGGAAATATTCCAGACAATTTTAAATGCCAGGGTAGGGTGTTTGTCAGCCAAGGTCATCATGTCGGTTTTGTCCAAAGACAGAAAAACAGTTTCCGCTTCGGCGCGGGCAGTCGCTGATCGGGGTTGCGTATCAATAACGGACATTTCACCGAAAGTGCGTCCGACCCGCAAGGTTGAAATCAGTCTGTTATTTTTGTAAACGCCAATCGACCCCTGAACAATGATTCCCATCGAGGCGCCTACTTCGCCTTCTTTATAAATCAGCGTACCTTTTGATGCTGAGTAAGGTTTGAAGTAATAGCTGATGGTTTGCAGTTGCTCCCATGTAAAATCCTCGCCCCAGTGTGAAGCGTCCAGTATGTGCGCGTTTGTTTGCTTCGTATGTTCAATGGTTATTAACTGCGGAATTTGGGGTTTTGTCATGATAGTGCGACCTGTCGGATTGTATTTTTTGCAAAATGATAGCACTTAACCCGCGGTATGCTTTATAAAAACATGCGGATTTTGTTGGCTGGTTTATCCGCTATGCATGCATGTTTTTGGGCAACTTAGATGTAGGTTGTGCGCGGGCATCAAAATTTACATTTACCTCAGGAATAGCCGAGTGTCATTGGGTATCCGAACATAAGATTATGCTGCTGTCTTAAGTCAGAGCGGATCACAACTGTTGCTGTATTTCTAATGCCTTTTTTTGCAATTCGGCTTATTATATCGATCATTCTTGTCATGAGTCCTCATCTTGCCTCATGCTTACCACAATGATTTATGATAACGCGCGATGAAACCGTATAAATTATTACTGCTTTTGCTGTTAAACACGAGTTTAATGGGCTGCGGACAGCCCGGTCCGCTTTATTTGCCGGGTCAAGCGGCGCCGATTCACGTAGAACCTGAACTCGCGCCAAAACCCGAACCCAAGCCCGAAAAAACCAAATAACCATGGATTATTTTAATTACCGGAACGGCGAACTTTTTGCCGAAGACATTGCTGTTTCCGACATCGTCTACAAATACGGCAGCCCTTGTTATATCTATTCAAGAGCCACGCTGGAGCGGCACTGGAAGGCTTTCGACCAGGCTTTTGGCGATCAAGCGCATCTAATCTGTTATGCGGTAAAGGCTAATTCCAATATTGCAATACTCAACCTGCTGGCCCGATTAGGTTCGGGTTTCGACATTGTGTCTTTGGGCGAATTGGAGCGGGTTATTACCGCCGGCGGCGATCCTAAAAAAATCGTGTTTTCCGGTGTCGGCAAACGCGAAGATGAAATCCTGGCGGCATTAAAGATAGGCATACGCTGTTTTAATATTGAAGTCAGTGGCGAACTGGATAGGATTAACCGGCTGGCTGGGCAGTTGGGCGTTATTGCGCCGGTGTCTTTTCGGGTAAACCCGGATGTCGATGCCAAAACCCATCCTTATATTTCCACCGGGTTAAAGGAAAACAAGTTCGGCATAGACATCCAGCAGGCCTTGACTGAATATCGCCGTGCCGCGGTCATGTCCCATATCAATGTAGTCGGCATCGACTGTCATATCGGTTCGCAACTGACAGAAACCCGGCCCTTCCTGGATGCGCTGGACAAGATTCTTGAGCTGGTTGCTGCGCTTGCAGCAGAAGGGATTAAGCTGCATCATCTGGATCTGGGCGGTGGACTCGGTATTTGCTATAAAGATGAACAGCCGCCTGAGCCAGCCGAATATATTCAGGCGATTTTGGCGCGTCTGGGCCAAACCTGTCCTGAGTCTGTCGAATGGACCGACTTTGAAATTTTGCTGGAACCGGGGCGCGCCATCGTCGGCAACGCCGGTATTCTGGTGACTCAGGTTGAATATCTTAAACCGACCGAGCATAAAAACTTTGCGATTGTCGATGCGGCCATGAATGATCTGGTGCGGCCCTCTTTGTATAGCGCCTGGCAGAATATTATTCCGGTCAACCTGAAAAGTAACGCCGAGGAAATAACCTGGGATATAGTCGGCCCGGTCTGCGAAACCGGCGATTTTTTGGGCAAGGAACGGTTGCTTAAAATCGCTCAGGGCGATTTGTTGGCGATACGTTCGTCCGGTGCCTATGGCTTTACCATGAGCTCGAATTACAATTCCAGGCCGCGATTGGCAGAGCTGATTGTTGATGGCGACCGTTTGCATGTGATCAGGGAACGGGAAACGATTGCGCAGCTTTGGGCGGGCGAGCATTTGTTGCCGTGACATTTTATAAGAATCCACCACGAAGACACGAAGAATGCGGAGAAACCAAGATAAAAACTTTATGTTTCTTCGTGGTAGGCAACTAAACTCACTTACACAGTGTAAATACCGATTAAATGATCAAATTCACTAAAATGCACGGCCTTGGTAATGATTTTGTGGTCATTGATGCGATCAATCAACACATCGCCTTAACGCCTGAGCAAATCAGGATGATGTCTGATAGGCACTTCGGCATAGGCTTCGATCAGCTATTATTGGTTGAAAAAGCGGTAAGCCCCAATGCCGATTTCAAGTACCGTATTTTTAACGCGGATGGCGGCGAGGTCGCTCAATGCGGCAATGGTGCGCGCTGTTTTGCCCGTTTTGTACGCGATAAAAAGCTGTCGGACAAGGATGAAATCCGCGTCGATACCGATTCAGGTCAATTGTTGCTGCGTTTTGATGCCGACAACCTGATCACTGTCAATATGGG
>DATBQC010000463.1:0-4037 GCA_036561065.1 Methylobacter sp.
CGCAACATGCTCAACCATGATTGCGGAGCCTGTCATGGTTTGACATTAAAAGGCGGCCTTGGCCCCGCCTTGTTACCCGAAGCATTGGCCGGAAAGCCTGATGATTTTTTGGTTGCAACCATTCTTAACGGGCGCCCTGGCACCGCTATGCCGCCTTGGCAGCCGTTTATGAATCGGGATGAGGCGGCTTGGCTGGTTGGAATATTACGCAAGTCCGAAACAAAACCTTAGGAGAAGCAGTCAAATGAAAACTTATTGTTTTTTATTTTTGATCGCTCTTTCAATAACCCAAGGCAATGCTGAAACAAGCATTGCCATTTTGGATTTTGAACTCAATGACTTGACTCTGAAGCCCAGAACGGCCGCTGAAATTAATAGAACAGCAAGCATAAAACCCTTACTGGAAAAAGAACTGAAAAGCGCTGGTTATCGAATTATTTCAATTGATTTAGCCATGCAGCAAAAAGCCAACAGCGGTTTCGGTTATCTGTTTGACCATAACGATGTCGCTGCGGAACTTGGCAGAACCGCAGGCGCTGATTATGTATTGACTGGAAGACTCCATAAGCCCAGTTTTCTATTCGCCTATATTATGGGGCACTTGATCAGGGCTAAAGATGGCCAATTAATTGGCAACTACATTTCGGAAACCAAAGGCGGCGATGAAAAACTAACGCTTAAAGGTGTTGAGAGTATTGCCGACAAAATCGACAAGGATTTGGATAATCGTTACACCCCACCACCGCCTAAACACACCACTTTGCACTAATTATTTTTGCTCTTTCGTCTCTACGCTCAAGTAGACTTTAGTTTTAGCCGCTCGAACCTACAAAACTATGATCAAACTACTCCCCCTTCTAGCCTTGCTATTCTCCTTCAACGCCATCGCCGACCTGCGCGCCACCGGCGACCTCGGCATCGTCATCGAACGGGAAGACGGCAATGCGCTGATCATCAACACCACCGAGCATAAACGCTTAGCCAAAATCGAAAAGCTGGGCGACTTGTCCCACGCTTCCGTGGTTTTCTCCCGCGACCAGCGTTACGCCTATGTTTTCGGCCGGGACGGCGGCTTGACCAAAATCGATATGCTCAAGGACGCAATCGACAAGCGTATCATTCAGGCGGGCAACAGCATCGGCGGGGCGATTTCCCAAGACGGCAAATTAATCGCCGTGTCCAATTACACGCCGGGCGGCGTTAAAGTTTTCTCAGCAGACACGCTGGAACTGGTTGCCGATATTCCTTCCGACTACGGCGACGGGCTGCGCTCCAAAGTGGTCGGTCTGGTTGACGCGCCGGGACAGCGCTTTGTATTTTCGCTGTTCGATGCCGGCGAAATATGGATGGCCGACTTTAAAAACCCTAAAGCACCGGTCATACAAAAATTCTCCAACATCGGCAAACAACCATACGACGCTTTAATATCGCCGGATGGACACTTCTATATCGCCGGTTTGTTTGGCGAACCCGGCTTGGCGCTGCTGGATTTATGGAATACCGAGGCTGGCGTAAAACACATACTGCCCGACTACGGCAAAGACGATGAAAAACTGCCTGTTTATAAAATGCCGCATCTTGAAGGTTGGGCGGTAGCCGGTGACTATGTGTTTGCACCCGCAATAGGCCAACATAAGGTTCTGGTCATTGACAAAAACACCTGGGAACTGCACGACACTATAGCGGTCGCCGGACAACCGGTTTTTGTAATGGCCCGGCCCGATGCGCGGCAAGTCTGGGTTAACTTTGCTTTCCCGGATAATAACCAGTTACAGGTTATCGATGTCAAAGACCTATCCCTGCACAAAACCTTGTCGCCAGGAAAAGGCGTTCTGCACATGGAATTCACTCCGCGCGGCGAACAAGTCTGGGTTGCGCTAAGAGACGATAACCAGTTGGTGGTTTACGACACGGAAACCTTGCAGGAAATCACCCGCCTGCCCGCCAACAAACCCAATGGCATTTTCTTTAGCTCGCGGGCGCATAAAATCGGCTTATGAGGCCATGAGAAGCTAAAAATATTCACCACAGAGAACACGAAGGACACGAAGAAAAAATCCCTTCGTGTTCTCTGTGTCCTTCGTGGTTATTCTTTAATTTGCGAATTTTCTATGCTGACACCTTTACACAAACAACTGCTAAACGACTACCAGCACGACTTTCCTCTGTCGGACAGGCCTTATCAGGACATCGCCAATACGCTTGGCGTAACAGAGGCCGAGGTTTTATCGGCATTTACCGAGCTGAACGATAACAATTTTATCAGCCGCATCGGCCCGGTTATTCCTCCCAATCATATCGGTATCAGCGCGCTGGTCGCGATGGCAGTGCCCAAACAGCACTTGCACGCTGTTGCCGATAAAATCAGCGCTTACCCCGAAGTCAATCATAATTATGAACGCGAACACCGGCTTAACCTCTGGTTTGTAGTCATCGCTGCCGATGCCGAGCATTTGCGCGCCGTGATCGATTCGATAGAACAGGAAACATCCTACCCAACCATGCTGCTACCGATGCTGGATGATTTTTTCATTGATTTGGGCTTTAAGCTGGACTTGAACAATGATTGATGCGCGTGATCGTCAATTGATCGAACATATCCAGCTAGGGCTCCCGGTTTGTTCCAGACCTTACCTGGAAATCGGGCGGCTTTGCGACATGCCCGAGGCCGAAGTGATCGAACGCCTAAACCGGCTTAAACAACAAGGCCTGATCAAACGCATGGGCGTTATCGTCAAACACCGGCAACTGGGCTACCGCGCCAATGCGATGGTTGTCTGGAATGTACCGGATAATCTTATCAAGCAACTGGGCGGACATATCAGCCGGTTTTCATTTGTGACGCTCTGTTACCAGCGCCCCCGGCAGCCGGAATGGCCGTATAACCTGTATTGCATGATTCACGGCAAAGACAAGGCCACTGTTTTAAGCCAATTGGATCAACTTGTCGACGCTTGCGGCTTAAGCGCTTTCGATAAGGAAATCCTGTTCAGCAACCGCTGTTTTAAACAACGCGGTGCCATTTATAAAAATCCGACCCCCGCTTTAACCGATGGATGAAATAGACAAACAAATCATCAACGCCCTGCAAGACGGCTTCCCGATTTGCGATGCGCCTTATCGGCAAGTCGCCGCACAACTGGGGCTGACCGAACAGGATTTGATAACTCGCTTGAAAGTACTGCTGGATAACGGCACCCTAACCCGCTTCGGCCCCTTGTATAATGCCGAACAAATGGGCGGCGCATTAACTCTGGCCGCCGTTAAAGCGCCGAAAGAGCGCTACGATGAAATCACCGAAATCATCAACAGCTTTCCTGAAGTGGCCCATAATTACGCGCGCAGCCATGAGCTGAATATGTGGTTTGTAATTGCTACCGAAACGCCCGAACAAATCCAGAAAACCATCAGCGCAATTGAGAGACAAACGGGGCTGACCGTCTACAACATGCCGAAAAACAAAGAATATTTCGTCAACCTGAAACTGGAAGCCTGATCATGCTTGATGAAACAGACCGCAAAATCATCCAGGCAACCCAAGCCGGCTTGCCGTTAACGCCCCAACCTTATCAGACTATTGCAGAACAACTTGGCCTGACTGCCGATGATGTTATGATGAGGCTAATAGCCATGCAAAACAGCAGCATCATCCGCCGCATCGGTGCGGTGCCCAACCACTATAAACTGGGCTATCGCTTCAACGGCATGACCGTCTGGAATGTCCCTGACGAGTTTATCGATGAACTGGGACAAAAAGTAGGACAATTGGAATTTGTCAGCCATTGTTATCATCGGCCCAGGCATCCGCCCGAATGGATGTACAACCTGTTTGCAATGGTGCATGGCAAAAGCCAAGAAGCCGTCGACAAACAGATTCGGCAGATTTCCGATCTGCTCGGCGACTATAATCTGGGCTGCGATGTTTTATACAGTACTAAAATCCTGAAAAAAACCGGTTTCCGCACGGGTGACCGGCCGGTCACCCCTACAATAATCTCAACCGACCGTAGGGGCGACCGGTTGGTCGCCCAAACAAA
>DATBQC010000464.1:0-21172 GCA_036561065.1 Methylobacter sp.
ATAAACATGCTGGAGTACAAGGCTGGCCTTGTACGGGTAAACCTAAAACGGCAATTTATCCACGAAATACATCAATGCGCTGATGATTTACAGCGCAACTGGGTAGCTCCCTTTAGGTATTTTCGTGCTTTTCGTGGACAAACTGATTTTTTCAGTTCAAAGCCAGCTTTGAACTCCGAAACAACATTATGGAGGGAGTACATTGGACGGTAACGCGGACAACATCGATATTCCTTCTGATGTTCCTCAAATCGTGCGCGAACTGGCGGAACGGACAGGCAGCAATGACTTTACCATCCAGCCGACCAGCGACGGCATAACCACGCTTTGGATTTCCCGGCCAAACCTACGCGCAAATCTTCGTTATCTAAAATTGCAGGCGGATTTTCCTTATACGCTGCTGTTCGACCTGACCGCCGTCGACGAGCGTCAGCGCACTCACCGGCAAGGCCTTCCCGACGGTGAATTTACCGTCGTCTATCATTTGCTTTCGTTCGACCGCAACGAGGATATTCGCCTCAAGGTTGCGTTGACCGAAGCCGATTTGTCCTTGCCGACGATCAGCGATATGTGGCCCTCGGCCAATTGGTACGAGCGCGAGGTGTGGGACATGTTCGGCATCGTCTTTGACGGTCATCCGCATCTCAAACGCATCATTATGCCGCCGACCTGGCAGGGACATCCGCTACGCAAGGATCATTATGCCCGTGCGACCGAAATGGAACCTTTCAGCCTGCCCGACGAGCGTCAGGAAATCGAGCAAGACGCCTTGCGCTTTGTGCCGGAGGATTGGGGAATGCGGCGGCACAGCGAAGACAGCGATTTCATGTTCCTGAATATGGGTCCCAATCATCCCAGCGTGCATGGCGCGTTTCGTATCGCTTTGCAACTGGACGGAGAAGAGATTATTGATGCACTGCCCGACATCGGTTACCACCATCGCGGCGCGGAAAAGATGGGCGAACGGCAGTCCTGGCACACCTACACCCCTTATACGGATCGCGTCGATTATCTGGGCGGTTCAATGAACAATCTGCCTTATGTGCTTAGCGTCGAGCAACTGGCCGGAATCGAAGTTCCGGAGCGCGCTAAGGCGATCCGCGTGATGATCTGCGAACTCTACCGTCTCGCCAGTCACCTGTTGTTTTACGGCACTTATGCCCAGGATCTAGGCCAAATGTCGCCGATCTTTTACATGTTTATCGATCGCGAAAAGGTGTTCGATATTATGGAATCGATCAGCGGCGCGCGCATGCATTCCAGTTACTTCCGAATCGGCGGCGTTGCGATGGATTTGCCCAGAGGCTGGGACAAACGCATCCGCGAGTTTATCGATTATTTGCCTGCACGGTTGGCTCAATACGACAAGCTGGTGCTGCAAAACAGCACCCTCAAACGCCGGACTCAGGGTGTCGGCGCTTATAGCACGGCGGAAGCCATCGATTGGAGCGTGACCGGCGCGGGCCTTAGAGCCACCGGATTGGCATGGGATTACCGTAAAGCGCGGCCTTACTCGGGCTACGAAAATTACGAATTTGAAATACCCACCGGCCATCGCGGCGACTGTTACGACCGTTGCACCGTGCGGGTCGAGGAGATGCGCCAGAGCCTTCGCATCATCAAACAATGCCTCGATAATATGCCGGAAGGACCTTACAAGGCCAGCCATCCATTGACTACGCCGCCGCCCAAAGAGCGAACGCTGCATGATATAGAAACACTGATCCAGCATTTTCTTAACTCGAGCTGGGGGCCGGTGATTCCTGCCGGGGAGTCCTGTGTAACCATTGAGGCGACCAAAGGCTTGAATGCTTACTACCTGACCAGCGATGGTGGCACCATGTCGTACCGTACCCGTATCCGCACCCCGTCTTTCCCGCATTTGCAGATGATTCCGCAGATGTGCCGGGGGATGATGGTCGCCGATCTGGTTGCGATATTGGCCAGCATCGATTTTGTTATGGCCGACGTGGACCGCTGATATGAACGGGCAAATTTTTGAAGGTTTAAGCCTCACTGAAATCCGCGAGATTAACGCCGAGATGTGTCATTACGAGGATAAATCCGCCGTCTCTATCGAGGCGCTGAGAATTGTTCAAAAACACCGGCGCTGGGTTTCCGACGAATGCCTCGTTGCCGTGGCCGAACTATTGGACATATCACCGGCGCAGTTGGAAGCGGTCGCGACCTTTTACAACCTGATTTACCGCCAACCCGTGGGCAAGACCGTCATTCATTATTGCAACAGCGTCACCTGCTGGATGCTGGGTGCGGATCAGGTGCGCGAGCGTTTGTGCAAGCATTTGAACGTCGAATTGGGCGAAATGTCTGCGGACGGCGAATACACGGTATTGCCGATTGTGTGCCTGGGTGCTTGCGATCATGCGCCGGTCGTAATGGTTGGGGATGAGCTGAGGCTAGACATCACCGAAGATACCGTTAACGAGATTTTCAAAAGGTAACTCGCTATGGAAACTTTGGATAAGCCGCTGACTAAAAACATCCGCCCGGATCGGGTCTTTGCGACGCTGGCCGATTACGAGAGCACCGGTGGTTATCAAGGGCTGCGCAAGGTCATCACCGAGTTGCAGCCGAAAGACGTGCAGCAATGGGTCAAGGATGCCGGTCTACGGGGCAGGGGGGGCGCGGGATTCGGCACCGGGCTCAAATGGAGTCTGGTTCCTTTAGATGATCTATCGCAAACCCGCTACCTGATTGCCAACGCTGATGAAATGGAGCCGGGAACGTTCAAGGACAGGATGCTGCTGGAGCAGGACCCGCACCAGCTGATCGAGGGCATGATCATTGCGGCCTACGCCATTCAAGCTCAGAGGGCCTATATCTTTCTGCGCGGGGAATACCACCTTGCCAAGCAGCGTCTTGCTTATGCTTTGCAGGAAGCCAGGTCTAAAGGTTACCTGGGCGAACATGTGTTGAATTCTGATTTTAATCTGGAGATAGTGCTGCATACCAGCGCGGGGCGGTATATCTGCGGCGAGGAAACGGCGCTGCTGAATGCGCTGGAAGGAAAGCGGGCCACGCCCCGCGCCAAACCGCCGTTCCCATTGGTCAGTGGGTTGTGGGGCAAGCCGACGGTGGTCAATAACGTCGAAACCTTGTGCAACGTGCCGCACATTTTGCATTACGGCGTCGAGTGGTATCAGGGGCTGGCGCGAGGCGTCGATAAGGGCACCAAACTGTTCGGGGCCAGCGGCCGTGTCAAGTATCCCGGTTTGTGGGAACTGCCGATGGGTACGCCGATCCGGGAAATCATCGAGCAACATGCCGGTGGCATGCGCGACGGTTACAAGCTGCGCGGCTTTTTGCCCGGCGGCGCATCAACCGATTTTTTGTTGCCGGAACACCTGGATGTTGTCATGGATTACGAGGCCGTCGCCAAAGCTGGGAGCCGCATGGGTACCGGGGCCATCATCGTTCTCGATGACAAAACCTGCCCGGTAAAAATGGTGCTGAACCTGGAACAGTTTTTTGCCCAAGAATCTTGCGGTTGGTGTACGCCATGCCGGGACGGTCTGCCGTGGACGGTAACCTTGCTGAAAGACATCATAGCCGGAAAAGGCCGCATCGAAGATCTGGATACCTTGATCGGACTAACCCGTATGCTGGGGCCGGGAAATACGTTTTGCGCGTTGGCCCCCGGAGCCGTGGAGCCGCTACAAAGCGCGCTCAAATATTTCCGCGCCGATTTCGAACGCTACATCGTAAAGGAGTCCGCGTGATGGCCCGCATCGAAATCGACGGTCAACCTTACGATGTTCAGGACGGTAACAACCTGTTATCCGCCTGCTTGTCCTTGGGTCTGGATTTGCCCTATTTTTGCTGGCATCCGGCGTTGGGATCGGCTGGTGCTTGTCGGCAATGTGCGGTCATCCAGTACAAGGATGCGGAAGACAAACGGGGGAAATTGGTCATGGCCTGTCTGACGCCGGTAGCCGATGCGATGCGTGTCTCCCTGAATGCCGAATATGCGCAAAAATTCCGTAGCGACAATATCGAACTGCTGATGACCAACCATCCCCACGACTGTCCGGTCTGCGAAGAAGGCGGCGAATGTCATTTACAGGATATGACGGTTATGACCGGCCACACTTCCCGCCGCTATCGGGGATCGAAACGAACCCATAACAACCAGAATCTCGGTCCCTTTATCAATCACGAAATGAACCGTTGCATCGCCTGCTACCGCTGCGTGCGTTTCTACGACGACTATGCCGGGGGCAAAGATTTGCAAGTTTTGGGCATACATAACAACGTCTATTTCGGTCGCTTTGAGGACGGCGCGCTGGAAAGCGAATTCAGCGGCAATCTGGTCGAGGTCTGTCCCACCGGCGTCTTCACCGACAAAACCTTCAGCGCCCATTATGCGAGGAAGTGGGATTTGCAGACTGCGCCATCGGTTTGCGCGCATTGCGGTTTGGGCTGCAACACCGCACCCGGCGAACGTTACGGAACACTCAGGCGCGTGATCAACCGCTATCACAGTCAAATCAACGGCTATTTTCTCTGCGACCGGGGGCGCTTCGGTTACGATTTTGTCAACAGTCCTAAGCGCATCCTTAAACCGCGGCTCAACGGTCAGGACATCAGCGCCGATGCGGCCGAAAGTCATTTTCGTCAGCTGCTGAAAGCGGGTAAACCGGCTATCGGCATCGGTTCGCCTCGCGCCTCGCTGGAAGCCAATTTTGCGTTGCGCACGCTGGTTGGAGAAGAAAACTTCTTCCTCGGTTTGGAGGATACGGAACATGCGCTGCTTAACGCTATTGTCGAATTGATGCGTCACGGCGGCATCCATTCGCCGTCGTTACGGGAAGTCGAACAAGCCGATGCGGTGTTGATTCTCGGCGAAGACGTGACCCACAGCGCGCCAAGGCTGGCGCTTTCGTTGCGGCAGGCGGCGCGCAATGCATCACTCGACTTGGCTGGCACCTTGCATATATTGCCTTGGCAGGATGCGGCGGTCAGGAATTTGGAGAGCCAGGCTAAAAGTCCGTTATTTATTGTCAGTATTTGCGCCACCCGCCTGGATGACGTGGCGGCGAACACTTATCGCGGCAGTCCTGAAGATATAGCCCGTCTGGGCTTTGCGATCGCTCACTGTCTTGATGAGTCGGCTCCCGAGCCTGACGCTTTGGGCGATGCCGAACAAGCGCTGGCATCAGCCATTGCCGCCAGCCTGAAACAGGCAATACGTCCGCTGATCGTATCGGGAACCAGTTGTGCAAGCCTCGACGTCATCCAGGCGGCCTACAACGTCGCCAAGGCGCTGCGGTCAGCAGATCGACAGCTGACCTTCACCGTTCCTGAATGCAACAGCCTTGGCTTGGCAATCATGGGCGGAGCAAGCTTGCAGCAGGCTTTCGAACGGATCGGCACCGGTTTGGCCGATAGCGTGGTAATTCTTGAGAACGATCTCTACCGCCGAGTGCCGGGGCCGGAGGTGGATAGGTTTCTGGAAACTGCGGCGCATGTGGCCGTCATCGACAGCCTGGAAAACAAAATCGCGGAGCAAGCCGAGTTGCTGCTGCCTGCGGCGACTTTCGCCGAATCCGAAGGCACATGGGTCAATAATGAAGGGCGGGCGCAGCGTTATTTCCCGGTTTATCCCGCAACAGAGCCGGTGCGCGGCAGCTGGCAGTGGCTGAACAGTGTTATGGACGATTCCCAATGGCAGCATCACGATGCCCTTACGGCAGCTTGCGCAAGCGCATTCCCCGACCTTGCTGCCATCATCCGCGCCGCGCCGGGAGCTGATTACACCGTCCAAGGCAGCAAGATCCCGAGGCAGCCCCACCGTTACAGCGGACGTACCGCGATGCATGCCGACATCAAGGTCAGCGAACCCGGCCAGCCGCATGATCCTGAAACGCCATTCGCTTTTTCGATGGAAGGCGATACGGCGCAAGTACCGCCTGCTGTATTACCGGTCATTTGGGCGCCGGGCTGGAACTCCAATCAGGCGATCAACAAATTCCAGCAACAAACAGGCGGACATCTGCGCGGCGGCGATTCCGGAGTCCGATTAATTGAAGCGGCCGGTACGCTGCCCTGGTTCGGCGACATTCCGCCCGCCTTCAAACCGGAACAAGGCCGGTGGCGGGTTATGCCGCTGCCGCATATTTTCGGCAGCGAGGAATTAAGCCTGCAATCGCTATCGATAGTCGAACGGTTGCCCGCTTTCTGTGTTTTGATGAATCCTTTGGATGCGGAAGCATTGGGCATCGACACCGGCGATCCAGTGGAAATCGATACCCTTTTAGGCATATCGATTCTGACGATTCCAGTGCAGCTCGAACAAACCTTGCCCTGCGGTTTGCTTGGCATAACGGCGGGACTGCCCGCATTCCAGTCCATGAAAAGCTGGGCTGAGGTAACGGTAAAGAAATTAAAGCAGGAGGATCGGCCATGAATGCAGGTCTGGGCGATGCAGCCGACATTATCGGCATTCTTGTCTCAGTGATCGTCGTTGCGGCGATGCTGATTTGGGTGGAGCGCCGCCTGTTGGCGGTCTGGCAAGACCGACTGGGACCCAACCGAGTTGGGCCGTTCGGATTGATGCAGGTGGCGGCGGACATGATCAAAATGTTCTTCAAGGAAGACTGGATTCCTCCCTTCGCCGACAAGCCGGTATTCGTGCTGGCGCCTACCATCGTATTCATCGCCATGCTGACCGGTTTCGCCGTGATCCCGTTTGCGCCGGGCGTCGGCATTATCGATTTCAACTTCGGGCTGCTTTACTTCCTGGCGCTGTCTTCGCTGTCCGTCTACAGCATCGTGTTGGCGGGCTATGCGTCAGGCAACAAATACTCTCTGCTTGGCGGCCTGCGTGCCGCGGCGCAGACAGTTAGCTACGAGGTATTCATGGGCATTTCGATCATGGGCGTGGTGATGCTGTCCGGCACCTTCGATTTAAGGGCGATTGTCGAAGCCCAGCGCGACGGCTGGTTCATCGTTCCCCAATTTTTCGGCTTTATCGTCTTCTTGATTGCTGTCGTCGCCGAGAGTCGTCGGGCACCGCTTGATCTGCCGGAAGCCGAACAGGAGTTGGTCGGCGGTTTTCATACCGAGTATTCCGGCATGAAATTCGGCATGTTTTTCGTCGGCGAGTATCTAGGCATTACGCTCGGCTCGGCGATGATGGTGACGCTCTTTTTCGGCGGCTGGTTGGGGCCCTGGTTGCCGCCGCTGCTATGGTTTTGCTTGAAAACCGCGGTCGGCATCATGTTCTTTATTCTGTTGCGGGGGGCGTTGCCAAGGCCCCGCTATGACCAACTGATGGCCTTCGGCTGGAAAGTGCTGTTACCGGTGGCGCTGTTGAATTTGCTGGTGACTGGCGGCTTGGTTTTGTCATTGCAAGGTTAAGACGATGTCAGGTTCTGTTATTAACCACGAACGACTACATGGATGTAGGAGGTAGAGCAATGCAGGAGCAATTGCCGAGACACGAAGAACACGAAGTTTAAGTTTTTCTTCGTGTCTTCGTGGTGAGTAAAAAATTCATAAATTATGAATCGGAGAGGGAGAAATCGATGCTAAGTCAACTGCGATCACTGTGGGAAGTTTTGAAGCATACGTTCGTCAAGCCGGATACGGTGGAATACCCGGAACAGAAACCGGCGTTGTCTCCCCGCTACCGCGGACGCATCGTACTGACTCGCGACCCTGACGGCGAAGAACGTTGCGTTGCCTGCAATCTGTGCGCGGTAGCCTGTCCCGTGGATTGCATCGCGTTACAGAAAGCCGAGGACGAAAACGGACGCTGGTATCCGGAATTCTTCCGCATCAATTTTTCTCGCTGCATTATGTGCGGCTTTTGCGAGGAAGCCTGTCCGACCAACGCGATTCAACTGACGCCGGATTTTGAGATGTGCGAATACGACCGGCAGAACATGGTTTACGAAAAGCAGCATCTGTTAATTGACGGTACCGGAAAATATCACGATTACAACTTTTACCGGGTTGCCGGGATGACGATAGGCGGCAAGGCCAAGGGCCAGGCTGAAAATGAGGCGCAGCCGATCGATGTGAAAACTTTATTACCGTAATGGAGAGAATTATCGTTCCCACGCTGGAGCGTGGGAACTATTAAATAAAAAATAGGACGTAGGCCGGAATAAGACCATCCAAGGCAGCCGAAGGGCGCGTAGCGCGAGGTGGCGTTTCCGGCGAATTCGGGAGGTGTTTGCCGGAAACGCCAGTTCTCGCTGTCGCTCGAACCGGCTTATTCCGGCCTACTTCGAGATGTGTATAAAGATGATCGTGCCGCGTGGAAACTATTAACGACAAAAAATAGAGAGATGTTTATGGTTATAACTTTGTTTTATATCACTTCCGCCGTTGCCGTTTTCGCGACGGCGATGATGATCACCCGGCTCAATGCGGTGCATGGTTTGCTGTATCTGATTTTATCCCTGCTGGCTGTCGGCGTGCTGTTCTTCCTGCTGGGTGCGTATTTTGCTGCCGTGCTGGAAGTGATTATTTACGCCGGTGCCATTATGGTTCTGTTTGTTTTTGTGATCATGATGCTCAATCAAGGTCAAAAGACTATAGAGCAGGAGCTCGCCTGGCTACAGCCGGGCATCTGGATCGGACCGTCAGTGCTGGCATTGATTCTGTTTGTCGAAATGCTGGTTATCGTTGTGTCTGGAGGCAGCGTCGAAACCGGTCATGTAGTGAACGCCAAGCAGGTGGGGATCGCATTATACGGCCCCTATCTGCTGGCGGTGGAGCTGGCCTCGATGTTGTTGCTGGCCGGTCTGGTCGGCGCTTATCACCTGGGAAAACCGGTGGTCAAAATGACAAGATCAGGGGAAGAAGCATGAGCGGGATTCCGATGGAACATGGCCTGTTGCTGTCTGTTGTACTGTTTGTCCTGGGATTGGTCGGGGTATTAGCACGGCGTAATCTGATCATGATTTTGATGTCGCTGGAAGTCATGCTCAATGCTACCGGCTTGGCTTTTATCGTGGCCGGATCACGCTGGGGTGAGGCGGATGGGCAAATCATGTTCCTGCTGATATTAACTCTGGCGGCGGCGGAAGTGGGTGTCGGCTTGGGATTGGTGCTGCAAATTTTTCGCCGTTTTCATACGCTGGATGCGGATTCGCTGAACAGGATGAGGGGATAGGAGATGAAAGTGGTCGAACTGCTAGGATATGTGCCTTTGTTGCTGCTTGGATTTATGCGGACTCCCAAGCTCCAGCTTGGGAGCCGAGATGACGAAGCAACAGCTTTGCGAGAATGGAAACTCTCTCGTTCTCACGTGCTACGTGGGAACGCAGTGCCGGATGCGCTACGTCTCGTATTTGTACAATGTGCGTTTGAATGTGACTCGCGGCGCAGCGCGCCTTACCTGCATTCCCACGCGGCGCGTGGGAACGAGGAAAAGGAGAGGGGATGAAAGTGATCGAATTGCTAGGCTGGGTGCCGTTGTTTCCGTTGTTGGGATTTTTGATCCTGGCATTGGCCGGAGAACGACTTTCCAAGCCGCTGATTGCCTGGGTGGGCGTCGGAAGTGTGGCTGTTTCGGCGTTTTTTGTTGCCCTGATCGGAGCCGAATTCCTGAATGGAACGATGGAACCTTACCGTCTGGTATTGGGAAACTGGATGGAAGTTGACGACTTGTCGATACCCGTTGGCTTCTATCTCGATGCGTTGTCGGTCACGATGCTGTTTGTTGTGACCGGCGTTGGCTTTTTAATCCATGTCTATGCTGCCGGATTCATGGAAGATGATCCCGGCTATGCGCGTTTTTTCGCCTATATGAACCTGTTTGTGTCCGCAATGCTGGTACTGGTGCTGGCAGACAATCTGGTGCTGCTTTATCTGGGCTGGGAAGGTGTCGGATTGTGTAGCTATTTACTGATCGGCTTCTGGTATGAAGACCCGAATAACGGTTATGCCGCGCGCAAGGCGTTTGTGATGACCAGGGTAGGGGACACGGCTTTATTGATAGGTTTATTTTTGCTATTCACGCAACTGCATACCTTCGATATTCAGATTCTGATGCTCCACGCTACCAGCCAGTGGACTCCAGGTACTTTGTTGCCGGTAGCCGCTGCAACTTTGTTGCTGGGCGGGGCATTGGGTAAATCCGCGCAATTACCGCTACAATCATGGCTGCCCGACGCGATGGCAGGTCCTACGCCGGTCAGCGCGTTGATTCATGCCGCCACGATGGTTACTGCGGGCGTCTACCTGATTGCCAGGACTAATGCCTTGTTCATGATGGCGCCGTCGGTTCAATTCGCCGTCGCTGTGATTGGTGCGCTGACTTTGTTGATGGCGGGTTGCTCTGCGCTCGTTCAGACCGATATCAAGCGTATTCTTGCGTATTCAACGATCAGCCAGATCGGCTACATGTTTCTTGCTTTAGGAGTTGGAGCCTGGTCTTCGGCGATTTTTCACCTGCTGACCCATGCCTTCTTCAAGGCGCTGTTGTTCCTTGCCGCTGGTGCGGTGATTTTCTGTTTTCATCACGAGCACAATATTTTCAAGATGGGCGGGTTGCGTAAATCCATGCCTCTGGCATTTTGGGGTTTTATGATCGGCAGCGCCGCGTTGTCCGCGCTTCCTTTTACCTCAGGCTTTTACAGCAAACACGAGATTCTGCTTGCCACCTTCGAATCCTCTCCAATCCTTTGGGGAGCGGGCTGTTTGGGCGCAATAATCACAGGCATCTACAGTTTTCGCCTGGTCTTCGTGGTCTTTTTCGGCACGGAATGCCCGGTCGTTGAAACCAGGCTCGGTTGGAAAATGAGCATGCCGTTGGTTTTGTTGAGTGCGTTGGCGCTGTTTGGAGGTATGTTAAAAATTCCGCTGGATTCTGTATTTCCGGTTTTATTCAACAATGATCCCGCTTTTGATCTTGTTGCGGTCATCACCGCTGCTGCTGCACCGCTTATTGGTTTGTCGGTTGCGGTATTGTTTTATCTTACCGGCACTTTTTCCGCCCAGCGTCTTGCAGGCCTCGGCTCGGTAAATCAAATACGGATGCTCTGGCTTAACGGCTGGGGTATCGATACGCTGTATGGCGCATTGGTGGTGCGGCCCTTTAAAGCGATTGCCGAACTCAATAAAAACGATGCGGTGGATGGCGCATACGCGACGATAGCGCTACTCAGCCGAGGAGGGCACCTGATGGTCAGCGCGTCCCAGACCGGGCGTATCCGTTGGTATGCCTCATCCATGGCGCTCGGTGCCGTGGTCATTATCGCGATAGGATGGTTGTCGTGATACTGTTTGGGCTTATTTTTACGTTATTGCTGGGTGGATTTGCCGCCTGGTTTTCTGAACGCTGGAGTCCGACAGCACCACGTTGGGCGGCGATCATTACGCTGACGGTTGAGGCTTTGCAACTGGTATTGCCATACTCGGCGGCTGAACAGGCAAACGGTCCGTCATCAGCTTGGTTTGGCGATTTTTACGGCCCGTGGATTCCGCGCTTCGGCATCAATGTTCATCTGGCTATGGATGGTCTCAGTCTTCTGCTGATAACGCTGACGGTGTTGCTTGGGTTTATGGCGGTCGCCAGTTCCTGGACCGAAATCAAAAGTCGGCAGGGGTTCTTTTTCTTTAACCTGCTGGCATGCCTAGCGGGTACTGTGGGCGTCTTTTTGGCAGTCGACCTGTTCCTGTTCTTTTTCTTCTGGGAATTGATGATTATCCCGATGTATTTCCTGATCAGCATCTGGGGTCATGAAAACCGAACTTATGCGGCAATAAAGTTTTTCATTTTTACACAAGTAAGCGGTCTGCTGATGCTGTTGGCGATCATAACTTTAGTGCTGTTACACCATAACAATAGCGGCATCTATAGTTTCGATTATTTCGAATTGCTCAATACGGTGCTTGAACCCGATGTCGCCTTTTGGCTGATGCTGGGATTTTTTATCGCGTTTACGGTCAAGTTGCCGATGGTGCCTTTTCATACCTGGTTACCGGACGCCCACACCCAGGCGCCAACCGGCGGCAGCGTGATCCTGGCAGGCGTGATGCTTAAGACCGGCGCTTACGGCTTGCTGCGTTTTGTCATCCCGTTGTTTCCTGATGCGGCGCATCAGTTTACCCCGGTTGCGATGATGATGGGAGCTGTGAGCGTGCTTTATGCGGCGATGATGGCTTTTGCGCAGTCCGACCTGAAACGATTGATTGCCTACACCAGTGTCAGTCACATGGGCTTTATCGTGCTGGGCATATTTTCCTGGAACTTGCTCGCCTTGCAAGGTTCGGTCATCACCATGCTGGCTCACGGCATTAGCGCCTCGGCATTGTTTATGATTGCCGGTGCGCTGCAAGAACGTCTGCACAGCAGGGAAATGGCGAATATGGGAGGGCTGTGGCCTGTTATGCCACGGCTATCAGCGTTGGCTTTGTTTTTTGCGATAGCCTCGCTGGGCTTGCCGGGATTGGGTAACTTCATCGGTGAGTTTCTGGTGTTGCAGGGGGCGTTCAGCGTCAACATGTTATTAGCCTCTGTGACAGCCTTGGTGCTTATTCTGGCTCCGGTTTATGCGCTCATCATGATGCAAAAAACTTTTTACGGCCCGCCGTCTCAACATTCTTCTTTATACGATGTCGGCCGCCGTGAGTGGGTGTCTCTTGGATTGCTGGTGCTTGTCACTGCCTGGCTTGGTCTGAGTCCTCAGGCAGTATTGAATGTCTCGGCTCCTGCACTGAATCAGGAAATGCAAAATCCCGTTGCATGGGAGCACCGATGAATATTAACCAGCTTATCGTACTTGCGCCTATCATCACTCTCGCCGCAACTGCGGTAGCGGTAATGCTCAGCATTGCCGTCCGGCGGAATTTTATATTGGCCTGCGGCATTGCCGCCGTCGGCATCATCGTAGCTCTGTTGTCACTGAGCTTTGCATCGTGGGAAAATCCGGTTCGGGCCACTTTGCTGATGCTGGTAGATGCTTACGCGCTGTTCTATATGGCGCTGTTGCTGTCGGCAGGTTTGGCGGTGCTGGGGTTTTGTTACGACTATTTTAAAAACCTTGAAGGGGATAACGAAGAACTCCCGTTGCTGATGCTGACCGCGCTGTTGGGCGCTTCAGTGCTGGTCTGTAGCAGTCACTTTGCGAGCTTTTTTATCGGTCTTGAAATACTCAGCATCTCCCTATTTGTGTTGATCGGCTATCCGCTCAATCAAGCACGGCCGCTGGAGGCTGCGATTAAATACCTGGTATTGTCCGGTGCGTCCTCGGCCTTCCTGCTGATGGGCATGGCGTTGATTTATGCGCAATGCGGCGAACTTAGTTTCAGCGGCATAGGCGGTTACATCTCAAGCCGGGACAATATCAACGCTATGGTTTTAAGTGGAACGCTCCTGATTGTGGTCGGGTTGGGTTTCAAGCTTTCGCTGGTGCCGTTTCACTTATGGACGCCGGATGTCTACGAAGGCGCACCCGCGCCGATCACCGCATTTATCGCCACCGTTTCAAAAGGCGCCGTTTTTGCACTCCTGCTTAGATATTTTATCAGCAGCTATAGTTATGATTACACGCCGTTACTGACCGTTTTCAGCATCATTGCCGTTCTATCCATACTGGGCGGTAATCTGCTGGCGCTGCTGCAAAATAATGTTAAACGTTTGCTGGCCTATTCATCTATCGCGCACATGGGTTATCTATTGGTTGCTGTCATCGCGGGCGGCATTTCTTCAGTATGGGTGGTTGAGTCCGTTAGCTTTTATCTGCTGGCTTATTCCATTGCCACGATCGGCGCTTTCGGGGTCGTTTCCTCGCTTTCAACGCCGCAAACGGAAGCGGATGACATTACTTTTTATCGCGGACTGTTTTGGCGGAGGCCGTGGCTGGCTACGGTTTTTACCTTGATGCTGCTTTCGCTGGCGGGTATTCCGTTGACTGTCGGATTCATCGGGAAATTCTATATCTTTACCAGCGCAGCCGATGGCCGGTTGTGGGGATTGCTGTTCGCCATTATCGTTGGCAGCGGCTTGGGGCTTTATTACTACTTGAGAATCATCGTTGTTATGTCGATGAACGTCGAAGCAACGGCAATTAAACCGGCCCAAGATTGGATTTCTACTGCAACACTCGCTGTTTTAACGATGCTGTTGGTCTGGTTGGGCATTTATCCAAGTTTTTTGATAAACGTCATTCAGTCGGTATTCTATTCGATGGAATGAACATTAGCGGCAGATAAAGAGGCGCTTTATGCGCCTCCCCTTATAACGATTAATCGGATTAAACTTTTAGCAGATCCTTAACTTTGGCCATAATCCCTGCCGGATCGATACCTTGGTGAGGAAACTGTTCCCAGAGGCCGCCGCAACCTTCTTTGTGGGTGCCAATATGTGCATATTTTGGCGTAAGCCCGCGCTCCAGCAACCAGGTGCCAAAGCGACTGCCCAATCCCGTTTTCCGGTTATACGACTCGACAATCAACACCATCGGCGAATTGCCGATTTTAACCATCATCTCCTCATCAATGACATTCAAGGTTGGTTTGTTGATCAAGCCCACATCAATGCCTTGTTGCTTTAGGCGCTCTACCGCGTCCAATGCCCGATACAGCGCTTCGCCGAAGCTGACGATATAGCCTTGGGTTCCTTCGCGGATAATCTCATCTTTGCCGGAAACGAATTTGTAGTCGCCGCCAAAGTACTCCTGACCGTCAGTATTCAGAATAGCCGGTACTTTAGAACGGGTCGAGAAGACAAAACGCAAGCCTGGGTTAAAGAAGATGGTTTCCAAACAGGCTTTCATTTGCAGCGGGTCAGCCGGAAAGTAAAGGTTGGTCGCATAGCCGTCATCCAAGCCATTATCCGCAAACAGGTTGTTCAGGCCGAAATGACAGGTGTTGTCGGCCATGTCGTCTATCCCTGAGTGGGAGAAATGGCTAAGCACATTGGAGTTGTTCAAACGGGCCATCGTGATCTCGGAAATCAGCATCTCCAGAAATGCGCTAAAGGTACCGAAAATACCCTGTTTGCCGGCTTCAATGCCGAAACCGGCCGCTGCCGAAAAGTTGCCGCGCTCCATGATGCCGGACGAGATAAACACTTCGGGATAAGCGTTATGGATTTTGATCAGGCCGCAGGAGCCTTCCAAGTCGCTGTCGATAACGCGGATTTTTTCGATACGCTCGGCTTCGCTCATCCGGCCCATAATCGCGACGACCGCATCGCCGAAAACGTTGCGATTGGCATCCCACTTGTCGCTGGAACCTAAAAATACGGCATCATTTTTTGGCGCTTGAACTGCTTTCAGGTGATCTGCCGCAGCTTGGCGGTCGTGAGACTCTAAATACTCGACCGCCACTTTTACCGAGGCTACGTCATGGCCGTGGTTTGAACCTTCCAATCCGACAATGCCCGGACACATAGGGCGATGATTAATAACGGCAACGGGGCCGTCGGTGTTAATGGCGGTACAAATACGCTGATAAAGATTATCGATGTCTTCGCCGTCGCCTTTCAATACGGTTAAACCATGGCCTGCCAACGTTTTAGCGATAGAGCAACCGGTCAAATATTGGGAAGGGTGACCGGCGATGGTTACGTCGTTATCATCGATAATCAATTTAACATTCAGGTTTTGCGCGACAGCCAAGCGTGCGGCTTCCGCGTCGTTACCTTCCTGCTGTGCGCCATCGGAACCCAGGCAAAACAACACTTTGCCTGGATTGGCGATAGCTACGCCGTTGACATAGGGCCAAAGGTGACCCAACCGCCCGGAACTGAATTTTACGCCGGGCGTTAAACCCAGTTCAGGGTGGCCCGGTAAATGAGAATGCGCGGCGCGGTATTCCATCAGATGTTCAGCCGGGAAATCGCCGTTAAGGGCAGACATCAGGTATTGAGTAGCCACGCGATGTCCGGCTTCGTCAAAAAAAACAGGTACGTATTTGTCGGCATCGCCCCGGAACAAAGCATCCATTATGACGACTTCCGGCACGGTATCGTAAGGTCCACCGGTATGTCCGCCGACGCCTCTTGCAGCGCCGGTAGCTGTAAAAAAGACGATCGCGTCGCGGCACAGTTGAATATTTGCCTTAAGACTGGCCCGTTGTGCATCAGTCAATGTCGTATTGTTTGCGTTTAAAGCGATGTGTTGATAAGCGCCAAGATCTATTGGGAATGTATTCATGGTTAAGCTCTTAATTAAAGTTAAATGAGAGGTTAGAAACAATGAGATGTTTGTAGGGCTTATTTTGCTGAGAAACCGGCCTCTGAGTTGTGATAGTTCGGTTTTTATGATTGTAATACACTTCGATATATATAAATACATGATGCTTTGCCTTTGCTCGGGTCAAAATTTTCCCACCCTGTATGACTTCGACTTGAGGCTGTGATTTCAGCTTTCCATTGCGGTATTGTCGTGCAATTGTAGGGGTAAATACTTACGTATTTTGTCGGTTAGTGCGACACAATCTCAGATAGGGTGTAAAATAATTTTAAGACTTTATGCTTTGATGGGGTGGCAGCATTCGCCGGTTTAGGTTCGTAGCTCCCACTAAAAAAGATGTGTTTATTCATTGATGTCCTGTGAACTACGAAATATAAAAAAAGATTTTTATGACGACAGTACTTTGGCTACAAACGGGCTCCTGCGGCGGCGACACAATGTCGATTCTGTGCGCGGATAGCCCGTCACTGGAAGAACTCATCGATGAATACAGCATCGAGATACTCTGGCAACCGTCTCTCTCTATAGAGCCTCCTCGCAAATTAGACGCCTTGATCGAGGCGATTATCGCTGGTCAACAAGCCCTCGACATTTTGTGTGTTGAAGGCAGCATCATCACCGGACCCAACGGCTCAGGCATGTACGATCCGTATCGTGGACGTTCTAAAATGAGCCTGGTCAGTCAACTGGCCGAAAAGGCTGAATACGTCGTTGCTCTGGGCACTTGCGCAGCGTTCGGCGGTGTTCATGCCGCGCCGCCCAATCCGACGGACTGTCTCGGTTTGCAGTTCGACAAACAATCTCCGGGCGGGTTATTGCCGATCGAATGGCGCTCGCGCAAGGGCCTGCCGGTCATCAATGTCTCGGGTTGTCCCGCTCACCCCAATGCGATGACCAAAACGCTGGCTATGCTTGCATCCGGGCTGCCGATAGAACTCGACCATCTTAATCGTCCCAAGGCTTTTTTTAATACCACTGTGCATCAGGGCTGCACCCGCAACGAATATCATGAGTACGACGTAGAAGAAACCGTGTTCGGCGGTAAGGCTTGCATGTTCTTTAATCTGGGCTGCCAAGGTCCTGTCACGATGGCTATTTGCAATACCGAGCTCTGGAATGGCCGCAGCAGTAAGACTCGTGCGGGAGTGCCGTGTTTCGGCTGCACGTCCCCTGATTTCCCCCAAGATCAGGATCTGTTCCTCACCGAAAAAATCGGTACCATTCCGGTGCATCTGCCGCTGGGCGTAGAACGGGCCAATTATATGGCTTACAAAAGTCTGGCTCACGAAGCTGCTCCCGACCGGATACTGAAAAAGACAATGGATCCTTAACCGATGTCCAAAAGAACTATCCAAATAGACCTTAACCGGGTCGAAGGCGATCTCGAGTTCCAACTGGAAATCGAAGACGGCAAAGTCGTTGACGCCCGTTGTATCGGCTCCATGTATAGAGGATTCGAGCAAATTCTGATCAGCCGCAAGCCCAAAGACTCGCTAGTGATTACGCCCCGTATCTGCGGCATCTGCGGCACCGCGCAATTAAATGCTGCGGTGCTGGCATTGGAAAATGTTGGCGGCATTCCTGTGCCGCCCGCTGCTGTTCGTATCCGCAATCTGTGTTTGATGGCCGAAACGGTGCAAAGCGATCTGCGACAATCCTTTATGTTTTTTACCGCCGATTTTTGCCATCCCAAATACGTCGACCGGTCGTTTTATCAAAAAGCGCGCGCCGCTTTCCTGCCGTTTAAGGGTTGGGTTCATCGCGGCGCTCTCGAACATTCGCGTCATATCGTCGAAATTATTGCTCTGTTCGGCGGTCAGTGGCCGCACTCGTCCTATATGCTGCCGGGCGGTGTGACTACGCCTGCGAGTAGCCGCCACATTATCGACAGTTTGTCCATTCTCAATAAATTGACCCGTTGGTTCGAACAAAGTGTTATCGGCACCGACCTGGATTCCTGGTTGGCTTTAGAATCCGCCGACGAATTCTTCACCTGGTTGGCAGCGAAGGATACGCATGCCGACAGCGCGATCGGGCTGTTCACGCTGATGAGCCGCGACATCGGCCTGCATCAGTTGGGTTTCGGTACGCCCCACATGCTCAGTTACGGCGCTTATGACGACCCGGACGATGCGGGTAAGCATTTGTTCCGGGCCGGTTTCCTCAACGGCAATACGGGTAACGTCGAGCCTTTCGAGCAAGCCGAAATCACCGAACATGTGCGCTATTCCTGGTTTCAGCCGTATTCGGGCGGTCGCCATCCATTTCAGGGGCAAACCATCCCGGACTATCAACCCCATTCCGATCGTTATACCTGGTGTAAAGCGCCGCGCTATCAAAACAAAGTCGTGCAAACCGGTCCCTTGGCTGATGCGTTGATCGACAGCGAGCCGCTGATTAGCTCGCTATACCAGGCGGAAGGCGGCAATGCCTGGCTGCGCCAGCTCGCCCGATTACGCCGCACCGCCCGGCTGTTGCATAAAATGCGCGAAATCCTGCATGAGCTAGCCGCACATCCTAACGATCCGCATATGATTCCTCCCGACACGTTAGAAATCCCCGATGGAGAAGGCTTTGGTCTGGTAACGGCTGCGCGCGGCGCACTGGGGCATTGGGTGCAAATCACCAACGGTGCTATTAGTCGCTATCAAGTTATTACGCCAACCGCTTGGAACGCATCGCCCAAAGACAGCGAAGGCCGGCATGGGCATTGGGAGAGTAGTTTGATTGGCTTGACCGTAGACGATCCCGACGATCCAGTAGAAATCGGCCATATTATCCGTTCCCATGATCCCTGTTTGGTCTGCACCGTGCATGTACTCGACACGGGAAAACGCATCACCGTATGGCCCTAAGTGATGGGTATGCGCCACGTTGTTTGTTTCGGTAATGAACTGCACGGAGATGACGGCTTCGGTATCCGCATTTACGCTCAGCTTCGGCAGTTGATGTGGCCGGAAAATGTCGAGGTATTCAATGCGGGCATCGCCGGACTCAATGCGCTTCGGTTTCTTGAAAATTGCAGCCAAGTGATTTTGGTCGATGCTCTGGCCAATTTCGGTAATGTCGGCGAGATCTGCGTGTTGAGACCGAACGATTTGGCCGACAGACCTCAGCAGCTCACCGGTCATGGCTTAGGGATTCCGTATTTACTGGAAGCTCTTCAAGTCATCAGGGATCCGCTACCCGATATTCTGATCGTGGGTGTCGAAATTGCTGCCGTCACTCCCTTTGCTTCCGGTCTGTCCGATAAAACCGAACAAGCCGTTCCCAAAACCGTCCAATTAATACAAGACCTTTTGTCGGAATGAGCCGTCAAAGTCCAAGCTTTCGCGATGTTATCGTCGAATCGGTAATATTTCTCGATTCGGTTAATCCACCGCGCTGGAAAGGTCGTCTGCAATTACCGGGCGAGCATCGCGCCATCGATATTCTGATTTTCAACATTCAAGACGAATTTAAGGCCGTTCCCGCTCTTTGTTCTCATGAAGGTTACGATCTGACATGTTGTCCGCTATCTAATGGAAACAGCCTTGTTTGTCCTGCGCACGGACAGTGCCTCGATTTGAAAATTACAGAATTTAGTGTCCAAAAACACGAAGGTCAATTTCTGGTGTCCTTAAACGAAATCAGCCAGTTAGAAACAACTGAAAACGTCTCCGGCAGCGGAGATTCCGAAACAGTGCTTATTAAGCTGCGGGAAGAAATCGATGAACTAAGGTTAGCCAATCTAAAGCAGGAAAGGCAAATCCTCGTCATTACTCAAAGCATGGATGCCATGCTCCGCGAATCGGAACAGCAAAGGGCAAATATCCAAGACAAAGCGAATCAGCAGGATGCCCTGAGCCGCTTTGTCGATCGCGTCATGGATACTATGGACGATCTCCTGTTTGTCATTGATACCGAAGGCCGAATTCGACAACTGAATACGGGGGTGGAGCGGGAGCTCGGGTTCAGCGAAGCTGAATTATTGGAAACCGGTATCGACGATTTGCTGTCCCCCTTAGAACAACAATATCTTGCCGAAAATTTGCCGACTTTGCCTTGGCCTATCCGGTCAGTATTATTGGAAAACGTCCGGCTTAACGGCTGCTACACCGGTGAGCATGAACTGTTAGGTAAAAATCAGGGCGGTCCCAAAGCCATCTATTGGTTGAAGAGCAGTTTGCTGCATTCGGAACAGGGGAAACTGGAAGGTGCAGTCGTAACCGCCTTAAACATTACCGAGTTGAAAGATCGGGAAACCCGGCTGCGGCTTAGCGCCAAAGTTTTCGACAATAGCAGCGAGGCGATTTTTATTACCGACCCGCAGGGTACTATCCTGGAGGTCAATGCGGCACTCTGCACAATCACCGGTTATGAGCGCTCTGAAATGCTGGGTCGAAATCCTCGTATGCTGAAATCGAAACTGCATGATCGGACGTTTTACAAACATTTATGGCAATCGCTCTTGAATGAGGGGGAATGGAAAGGAGAAATCTGGGATCGTCGAAAAAATGGCGAATTCTGCCCAATGCTGCTCAGCATTAACGCGGTCACGGACAAATCGGGCCAGCTAACGCATTATGTGGCCATCTCCACGGACATCAGCCACCAAAAACAAACAGAACAGGAACTCAAACAGCTGGCGTATTACGATGTGCTTACCAGCCTTCCCAACCGGTTTCTGTTCAAGGATCGATTCGAACACGAAATCTGTTTGGCACAACGTAATAACACCCGACTCGCGTTGTTTTTTCTTGATCTGGATCATTTCAAGATCGTCAACGATACGCTCGGTCATTGGGCGGGCGACAGTTTATTGAAGATCATCGCCGCGCGCATTCAAAACTGTTTACGCAAAACAGACACCGTTGCCCGTATGGGCGGAGACGAGTTTACTATTATCCTGCCCGGCTTAATCGGCATCAGCGATGCCACCGAGCTTGCCCGAAAATTGGTCGATTCGATGACCAGCCCAGTGCAAATTAAGGATCACACGGTTTTCGTCGGCGTCA
>DATBQC010000465.1:0-1679 GCA_036561065.1 Methylobacter sp.
CGACGTTCTGATATTGCTCGGTCTCTACATTGTGTCTCTGGTCTATCGGGAAAACAGCTACAGCTCCGCGACGATCGAGGTCGCCGCCGACCAGCGCGTGATTTCGACCGGGCCTTACGCGGTCGTCCGCCATCCGATGTACGCCGGGAGCTTTGTTTATCTGCTGGCCACGCCGCTGGCGCTTGGCTCCTGGTGGGGGTTGCTGGCCGCGGCGGGCCTCGCGCCCTTTTTCGCATGGCGGCTGTTCGACGAGGAGCGGTTTCTCAAGGAGAAGCTGCCGGGATACGCGGATTACTGTTTAAGGACGCGATGGCGGTTGATCCCCGGCGTTTTTTAGCGGCGCCGCTGGGTAAACCAAAAACCTCGGTAGTGGGCCAGTTTGAATGCCCACTAATGACCGCTCTGGAATCTCCCCGCAGCAGCGCACATAATGCCATCATGGCCGAAAAGCACCCTAAACGCCCTCGCGACCTGAACCAATGGGCAAAGCGTATGCTCGATATCGCCCACGGGCGAGGTAAGCGACGCCGCGCCCACGCCAGAGGAACGACGCAAGGCCCCTGCCGCCGTGTCCCTTGGGAGGCGCGGCGGCCTGAATGGCGGCAAAGCGAAAGCGCTCTGTGAAATATTAACTATTTATAATAATGAGGGTCGAGGATTTTCCCGCGCAAGTCTGTTATATCCTGCAAGGTCTTGATTTTTTCGACAGAGATTTCATTAGGAACCAAAAAAGCTAAAAATCCTATCTGCCTCTGCGGTGAATCTTTTAGAAACTCTGGAACCTTTATTTCGCTAGTTGCAACAACGATCTGTTTTCCTGGTATTATGGTGTATAAGTTGCTAACAACATTTTTATCAGAAATAATATCAACAACGGGGTCTTGTATAAAGCAGACAAGCCCTATTTTGTATCTCTCTTTGAACGACTCAAGTCTAGTTGTGTCCAATATAGATTGGAATCCCGGCCCACATCCAGGGATAACCCTGGGAACCTCCCCCGACGACATTATGGTTATAGTTGACCCTAAAATAAACGCAACGAAAGAGCACCCAGTGACAAGTTGCATTGTTGGAGAGCGATGAGGGTTTGTTCTAGCTTGCTTATATCTTATCACTCCCTATGCGCCTGCAAATAGAGCCGTCATCCACCATCCAGTAGATTGCCAAAAATCGAATATCACTTTGAAGCTCTCTTGCCGTATTGACACGAGAAAATCAATGTGTTCGAGCGCGGATAGAGCCTTAGACCCAAAGGCTCCGAGCGTGACAATTGCCGACGCTTGGATATCTGAATCAGAGAGCGCACTCGCCGCGCGAGGCGTATCGCCCACATGAGGGGCCGGAGGCGGGGTTTCGATAATGGACATGCGACATCCGATGGTGGAGAAGACCCCACCATAACTGAGTCGCTGCCGCCATTAAAACCAACCATGCTTATCGTCCTGCATTCCCCGCCACATTCAAACTGGCCCACTACCAAAACCTCCCCCCACTTGATTAAAACACCCCTCCCTGCTTTTAACGCGGTGCACCATTTCCAATTCCCCGAGGAGCCCGCAAAAATGTCGCACTGGCCCGTTCATGGCAAAATCACCGGCCCGATCGTTCTGATCGGCTTTGGCTCCATCGGCCGGGGCATCTTGCCGCTGCTCGAGCGCCATTTCGAGTTCGACAAGAGC
>DATBQC010000466.1:0-9008 GCA_036561065.1 Methylobacter sp.
CTAAATCATAAAAGCTATCACCACGAAGGCACGAAGAAAACCCAAGGTAAAAACTTCGTGTCCTTCGTGCCTTCGTGGTGAATAAAGGCTTTAAATATCTGTTTACTTAAATTTTGCTACCGTGCCGCCTATGAATATTGGTCTGGTTACGCTTAGCTTGATGCGTATGGGTTGCAAACCTCCCCCGCTTGGGTCTTCGTGGTTATTTCTTAAACCGAGAAACTCTCGCCGCAGCCGCAGGTGCCTTTTACATTCGGGTTGTTGAACTGGAAGGCTTCGTTAATGCCTTCCCGGCGGTAATCCAGCTCTATACCATCCACAAATTCCAGGTCGTTTGCAGCGACGATGACTCTGACCTCGAAGTTTTCAAACACCGCATCGCCATCATTCAGCGCGTCGGCGTAATCAATCGTGTAAGCATAGCCTGAGCAGCCGGATTGCTTTACGCCCAGCTTTAGACCTAAGCCTTTGCCGCGTTTTTCCAGTTGTTTTTTGATTTGCCGAGCGGCACTTTCAGTTAGTGAGACAGACATATAACCTCTTTATCCTTTTTCGATTAAGGATTTTAATTGTTTAATAAATTCAAAAATTTCAGCTTCGGTATTGGCCATGCCCAAACTGATGCGGATTGCACTTTTTGCCTCGGCCGGATCAACACCCATAGCAACCAACACCGGGCTGGGTTCTCTGATGCCGCTGGCGCAGGCCGAGCCGCTGGAAACGGCGATACCTTTTTGGTCCAGCCGCATCAGCAGCATTTCGCCGTCGATGCCGTGGACGCCCATTTGCACGGTATTGGGCAACCGTTCCGTCCGCTCTGCAAAAATAGTCAGGCCGGGAATGACGTTTAATTCCTGCTCCAGCAGATTTTTAAGTTTTAGCAGATGCGCATGGCGTTCGGCAAGTTCGGTTTTGGCAAGTTCCGCCGCTTTGCCGAAACCGACGATCGCGGCGACATTTTCGGTCCCTGCCCTGAATCCTTGCTCCTGCCCCCCGCCCAGCAAGACGGGGTTTATCGCCACGGATTTATCGAACACCAGCGCGCCGCAGCCTTTGGGTCCGTAAATCTTGTGGCTGGACAGCGACATCAAATGCACGCCTAGCCGGATAAAATCTACCGGAATCTTGCCCAGTGCCTGCACAGCATCGGTATGAACTTTGACGCCCTCCGCTGCTAGCTGACCGGCATAATGTGCGATATTCTGCACAGCACCGGTTTCGTTATTGGCCAGCATCATCGAAACCAAGCTGGGCTTTAGCCGGGTAACTTCGTCGATAGCGCCCTGAGTTATCTGGCCGTTGGCATCGACATTAAGCAGGGTGAGCTGATGCCCCTGGCTTTGCAAATATAGTGCAGGCTCAATCACCGACGGATGTTCAACAGCTGAAACGGCAAGCCCTGCCTGAGGAGCCAGCGTCGCCAAAGCCATATTATTGGCTTCGGTGCCGCCGCTGGTAAAAATGATTTGTCCCGGCTGAACGCCAATCAGCGCTGCAAGCTGCTCGCGGGCTGCATCAACGGCGCTCTTGGCGGCCCTGCCGAGACGATATAGGCTAGAAGGATTGCCGTAAAATGTTTTCAGGAAGGGAAGCATCGCCTCCAAAACGCGATCATCGATCGGTGTGGTCGCGTTATGATCCAGGTAGATCATGCTGATATCGCCAGGGATGGTGTGTATGTCGCTAGCCTGCCGGGAGCAGGCGCGGCACAGGCATTATTCGGGATGATGATAAACTTCAACAACCTGTTGTGCATCATGATGCTGTCTTTTTGCAACTTCCTGAACCTGATTCCTTTCCAGCAGGTCGGCTAAAGAAATACCCACCAAATAATTCCTGATTTGTTCGCTCAAGCCCATCCACAGATTATGCGTTAAACAGGCCTTATCTTTCTGGCAATTGGCTTCGCCGCCGCATTTGGTTGAATCAAGCGGTTCATCGACAGCAGCGATAATCTCGGCAATATTAATTTCGCTGGCCTTGCGACACAGCTTGTAACCGCCTCCTGGCCCACGGACGCCTTTGACCATGCCTGCGCGACGCAGACGGGCAAACAGTTGCTCCAGATAAGACAAGGAAATAGTTTGACGAGCCGCAATTTCAGTTAGGGTGACCGGTTTGACTTGACTGTGAAAAGCCAAGTCAAGCATTGCAGTGACCGCATAGCGACCTTTAGTGGTTAAACGCACAATAGTATCCTCTATATAATACCGTTAAGATATTACTACTATACTTAACCCAGCAAAATAGTCAACTATTATACCCTTGATATAAACAGGTATTTATACAATTGCCCCCTACTCTCGTAGAAGATAGCGTGCAGCCCGTCGCCTTAAAATTATTTATCCTCTTTCCCAAAACCATCCTCAATTTCGCAACCGTCCAGTTTGGAAATAGGTGATTCAGCATACTGAATACCGGCATCATTGAGCGCTTTTTGCATAGTTTCTATCTGCCTGTCCATCGCATGAATATGATCGAGCATATGATTAATCGCATAGGCGATGGGGTCTGGCACGTCGGTTGTTGCTCCGTAGGCATGAAAGCCCATCTTGTAGGCAATCTTGTCACGCTCGGCTGTTGCGGCTTTGCTGTTGGGATCGACTATATGAGCGGGAATACCGACAGCAGTCGCACCCGCCGGCACCGGTTTTAACACCACCGAGTTCGAACCCACCCGGGCGTTTTCACCGATGTCGATAGGCCCCAAGACTTTTGCCCCCGCACCGATCACCACGCCGTTATGCAGAGTCGGGTGACGCTTGCCTTTATCCCAACTGGTTCCGCCCAAGGTTACGCCGTGGTACAAAGTGCAGTCGTCGCCGATAATGGCCGTTTCGCCGATCACCACGCCCATGCCATGATCGATAAAAAAACGTCTGCCGATGACTGCGCCGGGATGAATTTCAATCCCGGTCAGCCATCGGCCGATATGGGCAATAAACCGGGCCAGCCATCTGAATCCGGCTACCCAGAAAAAATGGCTGACTCGGTGTATCAAAACGGCATGAAATCCGGGATATGTGGTAATCACTTCAAAGACCGTTTGCGCCGCCGGGTCGCGGTCGAATACGCAGGCAATATCTTCTTTAATTCGGTTAAACATCGTTATTCCTCTTGTGGCCTTGAGACATGCGCAAAATGCCCCGGAGTATGTCCAATTCCTTGGTATCCATTTGTACCCGGTTATAAATCCGGCGCAAACGGCGCATGATGGATCTTGATTTGGCGGGATGCATAAAGCCGATATCCGCTAAGGCTTCAGCCATATGAGCATAGAAAGATTCCATTTGCGCCGCCGTGGCCAAGGGGTCTTCGCCTTTGTCGCCGACAAAGATTTCTTCCTGCGCGGCCATCCCGGATGCGACAAACAATTCATAACAGACAACCTGCACGGCAGCGGCGATATTTAAGGAACTGTACTCGCTGTTGCAAGGGATGCGCAGTAAAAAATGGCACAGATCGAGTTCGTGGTTTTTTAAGCCGGAATTCTCGCGGCCGAAAACAATCGCCACTTTATTGCCGGGTTCCTTGATCAACACTTTTTCCGCACATTCTCTGGGCGTCAGTTCCGGCCAGCTGATGGTTCGGCCTCGGGCGCTGGCGCCGATCACCAGCTGGCAGTCGGCAATGGCCTCTTGCAAGGTCTGGCAAACGGTCGCACCGGCCAGCACATCATCCGCACCGGAAGCTCTGGAAGTTGCGTCGGCGCTGGGGAATATTTTAGGCGCAACCAGCCACAGATTGTGCATCTTCATGTTTTTCATCGCACGGGCAACGGCGCCGATATTCCCCGGATGCGTCGTTTCGACCAGCACAATTTTTATAGTAGACAGCAAAGCGTCGTCCTTGGTTAAAAAAAGAGCCTAAGTTTAACAAAAGATTTGGTATCCTATGGCACTTTCTGTGTCTATATAAATCCGCCTATGCAACCCATGTTAAATACTGCCGTCCGTGCCGCAAGAGCCGCCGGCGACTTGATCCTCCGCTCATCCGACAATATCGGCCACCTCAAGGTCGACCAAAAGGGTAAAAACGATTACGCCAGCGAGGTTGATCGCATGGCCGAGCGGGAAATCATCAACATCATCAAGGCAGCCTATCCCGACCACAGCATCCTGGCTGAAGAAAGCGGCGCACAGCAAGGCAACGACTTTGTCTGGGTTATCGACCCGCTGGACGGCACCACCAACTTTCTGCACGGCTTTCCGCAATACGCCGTTTCCATTGCCTTGAAACACAAAGGCAGGATTGAAGTCGGCGTCATTTATGACCCGTTACGCGATGAATTGTTTACCGCAAAACGCGGCGGCGGCGCGATGTTAAACAGCCGCCGTCTTCGGGTGACTAATCAAACCAGTTTGAAAGGCGCATTGATCGGCACCGGCTTCCCGTTTAAAACCGGCCTGCACATGGATGCTTATCTGGGCATGTTCCGCGCATTAGCGACCGATTCGGCGGGGATTCGCCGTGCGGGCGCTGCGGCGCTGGATCTGGCCTACGTGGCTGCCGGTCGATTGGATGGTTTTTGGGAAATCGGCCTGATGGAGTGGGATATGGTCGCAGGGATTTTATTGATAAAGGAAGCGGGCGGCGTAGTTACCGATTTTTCTTTTAATGATAAGTACCTGGAGTCAGGTAACCTGATCGCCGCAAGTCCAAAAATGCATCAAATCATGTACCAGCTTATCGAGCCGCATGTGACTGATAATTTGAAATAATTTGCATTGTAGGGGCAGGGCTTGTCCCTGCCCGTTTATCCGTGCAATTGAAAAAAGGGCAACCACAAGGGATTGCCCCTACTAAAAAATCTGCAACGCCAGCATAATGGCGTCTTCGCGGCCGTTTTCCGCTTCGTAGTAACCTTTTCTGATGCCGATTTCGTTAAACCCCATATCCTGATACAGGGCGATGGCGACGGTGTTGGATGGCCTGACTTCCAGAAACATGGTTTCCGCACGCCCCCTGGCTGTTTCGATAAGATTTTCCAGCATTTTGCGGCCTATGCCCTGCCCCTGCTCGGCTGGCGCTACGCAAATATTTAAAACGTGCGCCTCGCCTACAGCCATCGCAAGTATGCTGTAGCCCAACACGTTATCGTCCTCTGCGCAGACCCAGCAATTGTAGTTGGCTTTGAAGCAATCCCTGAATATGTCTTCCCCCCAAGGGAATTGGTAGCTTGCTCTTTCTATCGCCATCACTCCAGGCAAATCGGAGCTGCGCATTTTTCTCAGACGCATCAAATCCTTTCTGCCCACCGAACCGGGAAACAGCTTGGCGTAAAATTCTTTATCGGCATCATAAACTACAAAATCTTTTATTTTTTCCAACATCATTCCCAACATGATCAACCTTTAATGTGTTTAACTGTTTGCATCGCGAGCTTTAAATCCGCCCAGGCTTTACGCTTATCCAGCAACGACCTTAACAAGTACGCAGGGTGATAGACTACAACAACCGGCGTATCATTTAAAGCGTGTATTCTTCCCCTGAGCTTGCCGATAGGCTCGCCCGTGTTCAGCAAAGCTTGTGCGGCCACTCGCCCTAAAACCACGATGATTTTCGGTTTGATGAGTGCCATTTGTCGCAACAGATAAGGCTTACAGCTTTCAATTTCGATAGGTTCGGGATCGCGATTGGCGGGAGGACGGCACTTTACAACATTAGCGATAAAGACCTCTTCTCGATCAAGGCCTATGGCTCTTAGCATTTCCGTTAACAGCTGCCCCGCCTTGCCGACAAAAGGCAAGCCTTGCTGATCTTCGCTTTGCCCCGGCGCTTCGCCGATAAACATCCACTCGGCATTTTTATTGCCCGAACCAAAAACGGTTTGGGTGCGTGTCTTGCACAAACCACATTTAATGCATGGGGCGACTTCAGCTTGCAACGTTTCCCAGTTGTCGGCCGGTTCGTTATCGGCTATAGCATCGGGCGTTGTCGCTTGCTCGTGATTGGCAGAGGTTCTGGGCACCCAAACATCAATGCCCATAGCCTCCAGGTATTGCAGACGCGTTTCGTTATCCAAAACCGACTCGACTTACTTATTGTTCCCACGCGCTGGCGTGGGAACACAGTTAGCGGCGCTTCGACGTCGCGTTCCCAGGCCGGAGCGTGGAAACGATGAATCTTTCGCCTTTTGCCTTTCGCCTTTCATCTTGAGAACCTTATTCAAACATCCCCTTTTTGAGGATGCCGACGTTGGTCAGGACTTTGCAGCTTATTCACGGCATTAATATAGGCCTTGGCCGAAGCGATAACAATGTCGGTATCAGCGCCCAAACCATTCACGATCCGGCCTGCTTTTTCAAGACGAATAGTCACCTCGCCCTGGGCATCGGTGCCGTTGGTGATGCTGTTAACCGAATAAAGCTCCAGCGTGGCATCAGTTTTCACCAGCTTTTCTATGGCTTTTAAACTGGCATCGACAGCGCCGCCGCCGCTTGCATTGCCGGTAACTTCCTTGTTGTCCACCCGTAGCGTAACGGTTGCATTGGGTATTTCGCCGGTTTCCGAACACACTTTCAAGGCGATCAGTTTGACATGCTCGTCTTCGGCCTCAAAACCGGCTTCCGAAATCAATGTCTGCAAATCTTCATCAAAGATTTCGTGCTTTTTATCGGCCAGCTGCTTAAAGCGGGCAAAAGCCTCATTCAACTCTGCTTCCGAGCCGAACTCAAAACCCAATTCGGTGATGCGGCTTTTAAACGCATTTCGGCCCGAATGCTTGCCCAACACCATACGGTTAGCGGTCCAGCCGACATCTTCGGCGCGCATGATTTCGTAAGTCTCACGACTTTTCAATACGCCGTCCTGGTGGATGCCTGCCTCATGGGCAAAGGCATTGGCGCCGACGATGGCTTTGTTAGGCTGCACCGGAAAACCAGTGATAGAAGATACCAGTTTCGAGCAAGTCAAAATCTCGCGGGTATCGATACCGGTTTGGCAGGTAAATACATCCTTGCGAGTGCGCACCGCCATCACCACTTCTTCGAGCGACGCGTTACCGGCGCGCTCGCCCAAGCCGTTGATGGTGCATTCGACCTGCCTTGCGCCGTTCATGACCGCCGACAAGGAATTGGCAACCGCAAGGCCCAGATCATTGTGGCAATGCACCGAAAAAATCGCCTTGTCCGAGTTGGGGATACGGCGGATCAGGCTAGCAATAGTCGCGCCGAATTGATCGGGCACACTGTACCCCACGGTATCGGGAATATTCAGCGTCGTGGCTCCTGCGTCGATAACCGCCTCAAGTATCCGACACAAAAAGTCCTCATCCGAGCGCCCTGCATCTTCCGGCGAAAATTCGACGTTATCGGTATATTGCCGTGCGCGTTTGACCGCTCTGACTGCATACTCGATCACCTGTTCCGGCTGCATCTGCAACTTCATTTGCATATGGATCGGCGATGTGGCGATAAAGGTATGAATCCGCGACTGGTTTGCGCCCTTAAGCGCTTCGCCTGCACGATCGATGTCCTTGTCCAAGGCTCTTGCCAGGCCGCAAACCACGCTGTCTTTTATGACCTTGGCGACTGCCTGGACGGCTTCAAAATCGCCGGGGCTGGCCGCAGGAAAACCGGCCTCAATCACATCGACCTTCAATCGCTCCAGGGCCTTGGCGATTCTGACTTTTTCCTCGCGCGTCATGGATGCGCCGGGGCTTTGCTCGCCATCGCGCAAGGTGGTATCGAATATTATTAACTTGTCTTTCATAAAAGCTCACTCCATTCTTGGAGAACTGCCAACTGTTACGTCGGCACGGGATATTGGGATATAAATGATTAAATAGAAAAAGATTGATTGCCCATCAGGGCAGGAATCTTAAAGGCAGGCATAACCACGCGCACAAAGCTGTTCCGGCGAACATTGCACCGGAAAGCGGGATTTGAAATGCATGATTGATATGAATAAACATGATCGTGACTATACGCCAATGGCTGTGCGCCCTCAAGCAGATTTTACGCCTTGCGCCCCTGCAACCTGCGCCTACGCATGACCAGAGTAATAACCGGGCCTGAAATTGCGTAACCTAAAAATAACAGAAACAACATCGTTTGCGGCTGCGCCATCACAAACGCGATACCCAACATCGCGGCAATCGCGACAATAAAAGGCACTTTGCCTTTTAAATCGATTTTTTTGAAACTCCAATAGCGAAAATTACTGACCATCAGCAAGCCGGTGCTGACGGTCAAGCCGAGCGCAAAATATTTGAACAGCTCGATGTCGTATTTGTACTCCAGGCAAATCCAGATAAATCCGGCAAGAATAGCGGCAGCAGCAGGGCTGGGGAGTCCTTGGAAATAATTCTTATCGGCCGTTGCAAGCTGAGTGTTAAAGCGCGCCAGCCGCAATGCGCCGCCCGCCGCATGGACAAATGCAGCAAACAGCCCCACTTTACCAAGACTCGAAAACGCCCATAAATACATTACCAACGCGGGAGCTGCGCCGAATGAAACCATGTCCGAGAGACTGTCGTACTGAGCGCCGAACTCACTTTGCGTATTGGTTAATCTTGCCACCCGTCCATCCAGACCGTCTAGAATCATTGCGACAAAAATGGCGATAACGGCGGTTTCAAAACGCCCGCCCATGGCTGAGGTAATCGCATAGAAACCGGAAAACAAGGCTCCCGTGGTAAATAGATTAGGCAGTAAATAAATTCCACGACGACGAGTTAAGCGTTTTTCTGGAGGCATATTTAAATCAATCCTTAAGTTTTAGGAAGTCAGTAAAAAACATAGCGCTGAATTATACAATGAGCCTGCAAACTGCACCTAGCTTAATCAAAAATCAGATTTAATCCATATGGTGTGCTCGGCATTTCCGGCCTGTCATAAGTAAATCAACTCCAGAGGTTCCACAACAGCAACCCGATTACATCGATAAAACGCCCAACTCCCGCTCAATGAGTTAAATAATAAGAATCGGGAAGCCAGGCCTCGCCTCCCCATTGATTCCGCAAGCCCCATCCCTTACACATACTATTGTTTTATATTGTAGATTGG
>DATBQC010000467.1:0-1508 GCA_036561065.1 Methylobacter sp.
GTTGATGCAGTTAAGTTGGTGGCTATTCGGCATTAACGACTGGTCGTTGCGTTTAATTTCACCGATTTTTTCTCTGGCAACCTTGTTTCTGTCCGGCGCCGTGGCTCGCGCCTTGTGGCCTGAGCGCAAACGGGTCGAAGCGCTTACGCCTTTGCTGTTGCTGGGGTCGTTCTTCTGGATGATCTACAGCACTTTGACCATGTTCGATATGATGCTGGCGTTTTTTGCATTATTGGGCATCTATAGCCTGTTAAAATTGGTGGCCTCGGGCTTGCCCTTAAAATACTGGGTGCTGTTGGGCATAGCCATAGGCGGCGGAATTCTGAGCAAAGGCCCGGTGATCTTGCTGCATATTTTGCCTGTCGCGCTGTTGTCTCCCTGGTGGCTGAAAACAGCCTATTTTCGCTGGAAGCATTGGTATTTCTGGCTGGTTGCCGCGCTTCTAATCGGGATCTCTATCGCATTGTGCTGGGCAATACCGGCCGGGATTTCCGGTGGCGAGACTTATAGGAATGAGATTTTTCTGGGGCAAACCAGTGGACGATTGGTCAAGTCATTTGCGCATCAGTCGCCGTGGTGGTGGTATTTAGAGATTTTGCCAGTATTGGTGTTGCCTTGGTTGCTTTGGAAGCCTTTGTGGGCAGGATTACAGAAGCTCACCTATCAGGATTCGGGCATCCGTTTTTGCCTCGCTTGGATGATACCTGTTTTTATCGCGTTTTCCGTGGTCAGCGGCAAGCGCATCCATTACCTGTTACCCTTGGTTCCAGCCTTGATTTTGATAGCGGCGCGGGCCGTAGATGAAGTCATTGATACTGAGCGATGGGATCAGGCTCATATTGCCGTGATGGCGGTTTTCGGATTGCTGGGGACGGCATTAATGTTGTTGCCTTGGCTAAACGATGCTTATCGGTGGCAGGCCGAGTTATCGTTAATCTCGCCGGCATGGGGAGGTTTGCTGCTCATAGTCGCAGTGATTTTTGGCCTAATCAAGATAAAGGGTGCGCAGGATTCAGTGCTCACTATTTGTGCGGCCTCGGTCGTCGCATTGATAACGGTTTCCGGCTGCTTTTTCGAAGCTAAGGCCGATCGCTTCGATACCAAGCCTGCTGCCCAGACAATTGCCGCTTTAATGGATGAAAACAAAGCCATTGCTTTTTACGGCAGCAAGTATCACGGCCAATATCATTTTGAAGGGCGTCTTAAGCAGGCCATTACCCACATATCAAATTTTGCCGATTTGTACGAGTGGGCCAAGCAGCATCAGACCGGCTACATCATCGTGACCTATAAGGATTCCGAGCCATTACCCCCGGCGCTAATCAGTTATAACTACCCTTTCAAAAGCCAAAATGCAGCCTTGCTGTCCAGCCGGGTACTGCTGGCGAACACCGCCGCAGTGCCGTTTTTTGAAAGCATGGATCTCCGTCTGATTGCGGATGATGCTGAAAAAAATGATTGATCTAAAAGATCAGTCGAGATTACTCTACCAAAAACATTTAGCTAAA
>DATBQC010000468.1:0-1785 GCA_036561065.1 Methylobacter sp.
GCCCACGTGGCATAGCCGTGAATGTGGTGGCCCCGGGGGCAATTGAAACCGATTTCGGAGGTGGTGTAGTACGCGACAACGCTCAAATCAACGACTTTATTGCCAAACAAACAGCGTTGGGGCGTGTGGGCTTGCCTGAAGACATTGGCGGGGTGGTGGCATCGTTACTTTCGGATGATAACCGTTGGGTGAATGCGCAACGTATTGAGGCATCTGGAGGTATGTATCTCTAGAAGAATCTAGTGGCAGGGAAAAGTATTGCAATTGAATTTAAAAGTTTCTGCGCACCAAAACAATGCATAGGAAATTAATGGGCATTAATAATCGCGGTTACTCTTATGATCTATTTATTTGGAAATGGCCATGAGAAGTCGGTGCTTACTCATAACTCTCTAGGTAGACGAGTGAGGTTGCTAAATTATTGACGAAGGCTTTGTTTTGGTTGGCCTATTTTTTGCTGGATTAAATTTAAGAAAATTTGAAATTGTTATATCAAGGGGAAGGAGAAATTTTAACTTAACTGTTCGGAGGTAATATGCATAAACCCTATGCTTTACTTATTGCTACAGGTGTCTTGGCGCTATTCACTTTTGTCATTGATGCGCAAGCCGATGAAGCTAATGCAGTCGCTGAAATGTACATGCCCAATGATTCTGATGGTTTTCTTACCCTGACGACTGAAGATTGCCGAATACCTGGCATTCAGAATGAATATCCATACAAGGCTTTAAACGCTGACAATCAGGGAAACGTAATGGAAGGCTGCTGGGTCAGGCCTGATGCGCCTGCTCCATTCGAGGCTTTCGTCAATGTCTTCATGTATGAACTAGGGTCGGCGAACATCGGTACATTCAAGCAGCATCTTTTCAGCGTAGAGAAAAAACGCTGGTCAGATACGGATCAGGTGGCAGTGAAAGCAACGATGTAATTGATTATCGTGCTTAACCCCATTATGGCCGTCTTTACTAGGGCTTTATCTGCCTCTGATTGCAGAGCCCTAGTAATTAAATCCTAGTAGATAAGGCTTCGTACGCTTTGCTGCTATTAGTTTTTCTTCTTGGCTTCGGAGGTGTCGCTAGGAGTATCTGTTAGTGACGAGCCAGGTTTAAAAGCTGTCTTAACATATTTGTCACCATCCTTAGCGATGCGCGTCGTCCATCCAGTGTTCCAGTGGATTACAACGGCTCCATTCTCTTCTTTCCATGTACCATGTTTCATCGCATTGCCGTGAGTCCCTGAAGCAGTACCATCTTTGCTAAGAGTAGCCTCAAAGGGTTTGCCATGGCTATCATCCAGTAACCACGAGCCTTCATACTCACCAGCCAATACGTTGCTGGATATTCCAATGAAAAATGCAATAGCTGTCAGTAATAAAGAAAACTTGTTGAATTTAATTAGCATTTTTACGATTCCGTTCAGAGATAGTTAAAGATTGGTCGATCTTCTGACATTATATGATATGACTAGGCGAGTAACAGCCAGATAAATTACTAGCCCGATGTAGGTGCCTGCAAAAACATCGCTAAGGAAATGATATTCCGTAGCGATGAGCGCAATGATCAGACAGAACAATACAATTCCGTAAGAAAAACGGAAACGTGGATAAAAGTGCCACAAGGCCAAAAATAATGGTGTAAATACAAGCATATGACCAGAAGGGAAGCCTTGAGAACCCTCACTTCCAGCAAACCAGTGGAAGCCGTACTGACTGTGGTCTGATAACCATGTGCGTGTATCTGTTCTGCCAAATAACCATTTCAAGATGATTTTAATTACAAAAGACAA
>DATBQC010000469.1:0-1581 GCA_036561065.1 Methylobacter sp.
AACGGCGGGGTGTAAAGCTTGAGGTCGCCGGTTCATTGTCATGGGGTCCGAACGAACCAGCTCCAGCGACGAGTGCCGGAGACGAGCACCGCCTCGGCGCCATGCTGCAGGAGAAGGGCCACGACCGCGTCGCCCTGACGCGCGTGCCATGGAAACAGCGGCCGTTTTATCACATGCGCGAAGGCGAGCGACTAACGCGAAGTTGCGAATTGCTCTATCGGGGTGTGGAAATTACCACCGGTACGGTGCGCGAGCATAGGCTCGCGGTTCTGATGAAGCAACTTGCCGAAAAGGGGCTGACGGGAAAGGGAATGGAGTTTTATCTCGACTTGTTCAAGCTGGGCGCGCCGCCGCATGGCGGGTTCGGACTTGGGTTGGTGCGGTTGGTGGCTTTGTTTCTCGGTTTGCCTTGGATTAAGGGGGCGAGCTTTATTCACCGGGGACCGGGGCGGCTTGTGCCTTGACCAATATGGTCGGAGCATTGCTTCATGGAAAGGCATGGCATGCTTTAACTCAATTGGCGCTATAGTTTATTCACCTATGGAATCTATGTTACCAATTGTCCGACGTTTACATCGTTCTCGCACCAGAAAATGAAACGAGTTTAGTGTCGCAGTACCTGCAGTCCCAGGATAAAAACAAATGTAAGGGTCGCCGGGATGTGTAGACATGTATTTTGGAAGCCAAATTTTTTATTTTGCATCCTTGAAATCTTGATAAACGGTACAAGCTCGGATAAGACAAGCCTCGCCGTGAAATCGACGGCCATTTGAAATGCCAAAGTACGTTCGCAACGGTAGACCTCGTTGAAAAGGAAATTAATAAGATGGTAGTCGCTGGAGTATTCCTAAAAGCCAATTTGGCTCGAATTCTGACACTAACCGGTAGCAAGAAATCGCATTCCATAATCGCCGCCAAATTTCATAAATTAGAACTTACCAAGAACCCGTCTCAGGATGATGTGCAAACTTTTGTGATGGCCTTCAAGGCATTTTGCTCTGATCACAGTGTCGATAAAATTATCCTCAACAGAAGGGCAACTGCTGGGCAAGGCGCTGGCGGCGCCGGCACCTTCGTAATTGAAGGAATTTTGCTTGCTGCATCCGATGTCCCCATCGCATTTGTTCACAACGCCACTGTTGCAGCGACGGATCGTAAAGGTACTGAACTTAAAATTCACCGCCCGGATACAGTTGACTTGGCCAAAGCATATGATTTGGCATACGAAGGATTGAGTTAATTGTGGTGGCCGATGCTCAGGAATTTCCTGCTGAAGTGGTGGCAGCTTTGGAACTCTTCCCAGAGTTTCAACTTTCCCAATTCAATAGTTCCGGAGCAAACGGGTACATATTGATTGGCCGACATTCGGTTTTGAAGAAGGATGTCGCAATCAAAATTTACTTTCATGAGGAGCATGAAGTTGATCAAGAACCCACGATCATCTCAAAAATAAATCACGAAAATGTTCTGAAGGTTTATGACGCCAGGAAATTAAAGAAGGATTGTTCATACTTTCTTATGCCTGCAGCGAGCGAAGGCGATTTGGGGAGTGTCTGAATTTTTGTGTGCAAGGCGCTCGTA
>DATBQC010000470.1:0-2224 GCA_036561065.1 Methylobacter sp.
CATTGGTAGGTTTCACACCGATATTATGCACAAAGGATTGATCGATCTTCAATTGATCAAGCGGCAGCTGCGTCAGGTAAGCCAGCGATGAATAGCCTGTGCCGAAATCATCCATGGAAAAATCCACTCCGATTTTTTTGAGCTCCTGCATCTTGACGATGGTGTCATCTATGTTGCCAAGCACCAGACTTTCAGTCAGCTCAAGTTTGAGTCGCTCGGGCTGGACGGCATGTTTCTCCAGTACAGCACAAACTTGCTCGACGAAGCAGTCTTGATGAAACTGATGTGCACTGACATTGACGGCAAGCTGCAAATGACTGGTTTGGGGAATATCCTCCCATAATTTTAGCTGGGCGCAAGCCGCCTCCAACACCCACAGACCGATGGGCAGGATCAGCCTGGTTTCCTCAGCCAGAGGAATGAATTCCGAAGGCGAAACAAGTCCACGTTCAGGATGCTCCCAACGCAGCAGTACTTCAGCGCCGATGACCTGATGATCATGGTGCGCCTGTAACTGAAAATAAAGCTTGAACTGATTTTCCGCCAATGCGCGATGCAAGTCCGCCTCTAAATTGGCGCGAGCAGTAACCGCGGATTGCATGGCCGGATCAAAAAAACGCAAGGTATTGCGGCCCGTTGCTTTGGCCGCATACATGGCAATATCAGCCCGTTTAAGCAATTCATCCACTGTCTCCGACTGATCATTAAATAAGGTAATACCAATGCTGGGAGTACTGTGGCATTCATAACTGCTGAGCTGGTAGGGCCGATTTAGGACTGCGAGGACTTTCTCGCCAACATCCTCTGCCTGGATAGCGGCTTCCTTTGGATTCGGACTCAACTCCTCCAGCATGACCACAAACTCGTCGCCTCCCTGACGCGCCACGGTATCGCCCTCGCGTATACAACCCAGCAGCCGCATGGCGACCTGTGTCAACAGCATATCTCCCATATCGTGACCCAACGTATCATTTAACGACTTGAAGTTATCCAGGTCAATAAACAGCAACGCACCGTATTTTCGGCTTCTGCCGCTGACGGCGAGCGCCTTAGCCAGCTGTTCCTGAAACAGGCGGCGATTAGGCAGTTTGGTGAGTGGGTCGTAATACGCCAAACGATGAATTTCGGCAGCCGCCTCCTTATTGTTGGTAAGATCGGAAAAGGAGGCGACGTAATGGGTAATGGTGCCGTCGGCTGCACTGACAGAGGAAATGTTTAGCCATTCGGCGTAGATCATGCCGTTTTTACGCCGGTTCCATATCTCGCCCTGCCAGAAACCGTGCTCTTTTAAAGACAGCCACATACGCTGATAGAACGTTTTGTCGTGTCGTCCGGAACTGAGCAAATGGGGTGTCTGACCCACGGCTTCTTTTGCGCTGTAACCGGTCAAGCGGGTAAAAGCCTGATTGACCCGTATGATAACGCCATTGGGGTTAGTTACAATCATTCCCTCCTGGGATTCAAAGGCAATGGCGGCGATACGCAGCTCTTCATCATTATGCTTACGCTCAGAAATGTCCATCTCGATACCTGCGATACGCAGGGGATTGCCTTGGGTATCGCGCTTGATCACGGTGCCGCGATTCATTAGCCAAATTAATGGCCCCGCCAGGGTGCGGACGCGGTATTCGGCTTGAAAAAATGGTGTACGATTTTCTAAATGCGCCGTCAAAGCGGCATGAAAGGCTGGGAAATCATTCGGATGAATACCATTTTCCCAAGTATCGACGTGCGGTTCTAAGTCTTGCAACCGGTAGCCACGCATCTTGGCCCACCGCTCATTGAAAATGACGCGTCCAGAGCTGATGTCCCAATCCCATGAGCCCATCTCGGCGCAGGCCAAGGCCATCGATAGTGTATGCGTTTCAACCTCATGCAAGATCGCCTCTGTATGCTTGCTTTCGGTAATGTCGGTCAGCGTAATATACAGCACCGGCTCTTTGTCACCCGTCATAACATGCAGACAGTCCAACCTAACAGAAAACGCGGTACCATCGTTGCGTTTAAGCATCATCCCGATATTGTGCCGCTCGTTATGCTTCATTACGCCTGAGAAAAATTGATGCCAACGCTCGCCGTCATCTACAGTAACAAAGGCCGCAAAATAACGGTGCAACAATTTTTTCCGGTCCGTGCCAAGCAGCTTGGCAGCAGTGGAATTGATTTCGGTAATCAGACCCTTGTGCGTAAGAGTAAGGTAGCCGACCGGGGCAAAATCATAAAG
>DATBQC010000471.1:0-7741 GCA_036561065.1 Methylobacter sp.
CCAAGGCAAGGACATTTCGGGCGCTGCTGTTGCTTGCGCAGGGAGATTTTTCTCAAGGCTGGAAGGAATATGAATACAGGTTGCAGAGCCCGGATTCGCGGATTGAAGAATTTACACAAGCGCTGTGGCTCAACAACGCGCCGCTTACCGCCAAATCGATCATTCTTTGCGCTGAGCAGGGCATAGGCGACACGATTCAATTCATCAGATATGTGGGAAAAGTTCGCGAATTGAATCCCAAGGCAATTTACTTGAAGGTTCAGGCGCAGCTTAAAACCTTACTTGAATCGCTGCCGGGCATTGCGCAAGTGTTTGACAATGACGACTTGCTGCCGGAAGCGGATTACTACTGCCCACTGGCGAGTCTCCCCTTTGCGTTCAAAACCGACTTGTCGACGATACCGGGACAAATACCCTATGTCAGCGCATCTTCCGAGCTGCGGTCGAATTGGAAAACTGAACTTGCGCACTATCAGGCTCCACGCATAGGCCTCGTGTGGAGCGGCAATCGAAAATTTTCGAACGACGCAGCACGTTCCATTCCGTTACAAGAATTTGGTACCTTACTGGAGAACAACCACGTCCATTTCTTCTCCTTGCAAAAGGAAGTGCGCCAAGATGATCAGGCATACCTTAGCTCTCAGGGCAACATTATCGATCTCGCTCCGAATCTCGATGATTTCTCAGACACCGCTGCGGTTATCGCCAACCTGGACCTGGTAATTACTGTCGATACAGCCGTCGCACATCTGGCCGGCGCGATGGGAAAACCTGTGTGGATCCTCCTCCCATTCGCTGCAGATTTTAGATGGTTAATAGATAGAACAGATAGCCCATGGTACCCCACGGCCAAGTTATTTCGCCAAACCGAGATCGGCAATTGGCGACACGTTCTTGAGGACGTGGTTGCGTCCCTCGATGCGGTGTTCAGGCTGAACGACGTTACTTTGCAAAGAGAGCGCAATGCGTAACTTGATCAGGCGACTAATCGCGGCAAAGCGATCAAAGGTGTTGCAAGTGGCAGTCGGCGAGGATACGAAATTCAAGCAGATCGGCGACACACTGCTTCGTCGAGGAGAGTTCAAAGCGGCGGAAGCAAGCTATAGGGAGGCCATCGCCGTTGCTCCGAAAAACGCCAGTGCGCTCAACAATCTCGGTTTTGCATTGCATGAACAAGGCCGGTTGGTTGAAGCAAGAAGCGCATTGATCCGCGCACTTGCCATTGATCCAGGGATTGCGGATGCGCATTTCCTGCTGGGATGCATAGCCCGCGATGAACAGGATTCTGTCACCGCTGAAACACACTTCAGCCACGCGGTGGAAAGTTCGCCAGGCTTCGAGCAAGCCAATCTGGAATTGTCCATGCTCTATGTCGCACAAGGGCGCATGGGTCGGGCTGCGGAACTGATCGCCGCCGCCATTGAGCATAGTCCTGCCAGTGTGGATTTGCATCTGTGCATGGGCAACCTGCATCACGCACTCCAACAAGTCGATTTGGCAGCTGCGTGCTTTCGAACTGTACTTGCATTGCAGCCCGACCACTTTCTCGCTTTGAACAATCTCGGATTGATATTGTTTGAACAAGGAGATATCGAGCAAGCCCTTGAGCAATTTCAGGCCATTGTAAATATCGCGCCGGAATTGGCCGATGCGCAAAACAATCTCGGTAATGCTTGGAGAAGGCTAGGCGATCTCGAAAACGCAATTGCCTGCTTCAAGAAAGCCATTTCCCTCGAACCCGGATCGATCAAAGCGCGGTTCAACCTGGGTAACGCGTTGCAGGAAAATTCGCAACTTGATGCTGCCGTCGAGCAATACGAGGCCGCCCTACGCATCGATCCGCAAAATGCTGACCTCATCGTTCAGCTAGGCATAGCCCTGCAAAAACTTGCGCGGCTCGATGCCGCACGCGCTCAGTACGAGCTCGCATTGCGATTCCGTCCGAACGCTGCAGATGTGTTGATCAATCTGGGCGGTGTTTTGCAGAAACAAGGGAAGTTCGACGAAGCAATCACTTGCTATCAGAAAGTTCCTGCGTCCGACCCGCGCAAAGCCGACGCAATTTACAACGTTGGAACCGTGCTCGACGTCCAGAGTAAAATTGACGATCGTGCTGACGGCCAAATCAGGCAGCAGCAAGTCGATGCAGCCATCATGAGCTATCGCGCCGCCCTTGAATTGCAGCCGAATCACATGCATGCCCTAAGCAATCTTGGCGTCATACTGCAACGCGAGGGCAAGTTCGAAGAGGCCATGACATGTTATCTGCGCGTCCTGTCGATTGAAGAAAACTCGTTGGTGGCGCGCTTTAATCTCGGCAAACTGCATCATGAAAGAAATGAACTCGAGTTGGCCGCCGAGCAATATCGACGCGCACTGGCCGTGGAACCGAATAATGTCGATTCGAATACGCAACTTGGCCTGGTTTTCCAGGCACAGGAGCGATTTGATCTGGCAATTTCCCATTTTCAAATCGCATCGGAAATCGCACCGGACCGAGCAGACCTTCAGCTCAATCTCGGCCACGCATTCCAAAAGAATCGGCATTTTGAAAGTGCGAGAAAGCATTATTTGAAGGCGCTTGAACTCGACCCCGACTATGTGCCAGCGCATTTCAATTTGGGAACCCTTATCGAGGAACAAGCAAAGGGAGTGGCTGGAGCGGAGCGACGGCAAATGCTCAACGAGGCGCTGCGGCAATATCAAATTTGTCTGGATATCGATCCACGGCATGTGGATTCCCATGTCAACAAGGGTGCCGTATTAATGGCGCTAATGCGCAACGCGGACGCATTGGTCAGTTGCAGGCAGGCGCTGATGATCGATCCGAAAAATCCGATTGCAAGGTTGAATGTCGGATTACTTTCTCTCCTAACCGGAGACTTTGAAACCGGTTGGCACGGCTACGCGTTCCGGCATATTCAGAGGCAAGGCGCCGACCCCTATCTTGTCTTCAACAAGCCGCTTTGGCTGAACGACGCAGATATTTCCGGCAAAACCATTCTGCTGTGCTGTGAGCAGGGATTGGGCGATACGATACATTTCCTGCGCTATGTCGAGCTGGTCGCCGCACTGGGTCCGGCAAACGTTATACTGGAAATTCAGGGGCCTCTCAAACCCCTCATGGCGCAATTCCACGAGCCGATTAAGGTGTTCGTTGAAGGCGAGGTCTTACCTCCCTTCGACTTTTATTGCCCTCTTCCGACCCTGCCACTCGCGTTCAAGACGACGCTCGACAATATTCCGTCCCGAGTGCCGTACGTCGCCGCCCTCGAAGACAGGCGAGTCACCTGGTTCGAGAAAATGTCGAGCACGTCGAAACCAAAAATCGGCGTCGTATGGAGCGGCAATGCGGCGTTTGGCAATGACTTCAATCGATCCATGACGCTTCAAGCACTTGCCGAATTATTTGAAATGACCCAATTTCACTTTTTCTCGTTGCAGAAAGATATCCAAGAGAGCGATGCGGTATTGTTGCGTCACTTCGACAATGTCACTGATCTGTCGCCGCTTCTGCGCGACTTCGCCGATACCGCTTCAGTCATTGACTCTTTGGAGTTGGTAATAAGCGTCGATACGGCCGTAGCGCATCTCGCAGGAGCACTCGGAAAACGCGTCTGGATTATGCTTCCATTCGCTCCGGATTTCCGCTGGATGACGGAGCGCTCAGACAGCCCATGGTATCCAAGTGCGCGCTTGTTTCGACAAAAAGAAATTGGCGACTGGGGTGGCTTGTTGCAAGACATTCGACACCAGCTTGCGCTCGAATACGGCGCCCATGCGTGATCACCAAAACACTAAGGGGCACGAAGTTAGAACGATCTCACTTTTCCTTCTTTAATTCTTTTTGACGTTCGTTCCACCGTTCCTTGAACTCTCGCTCGCGCGCATCAATCACGGAATTTTCGTAGAATGACGCATCACCGGCTTTACGCGCAAGACTGATTTGTTCCAAAGCTTGCAACAAAGCACCATTCAAGCCATAGGATTCAGCCAGCGCCAAATGCTGCTGTGCCTGTTTGCCTTGCGCAGCATAAGCCTTGGCCAATAAATCTTGAATCTGCGACTCCTGCCGGTACATTTGTGCCTGGTCGCGCAGGAAGTTGACAGCGTCGCTGATTCGCCCTTCCGCGATCAAGCACTCGGCGTATTGCCATGCGATGCCGCGGGAAATGGGAAATTTCTCACGCGCTGCGGCCGCCAATCTGCTGGCTTCGGTCGTCTTGCCGGAATCGCGCTCGATCTCTATTTCCAAGCTATCCAGGATCGCCTCGAAGGTGGATGGCTCGTTACGATTGTCGTTTACGGTAGCAAGGTTCGCACCGTGCCTGGCATCATGCAAGAGGGTTCTTGCATTGTCGAATTCTCCAGCCTTCAACGCGACAAAAGCCAGCCCGTACTTGGAAGAAATGAATTCAGTGCGCTGATTCTGCTCCAATTGATTTTGGAAAAAACTCTTGGCATCACGCAGCCCCTGTGGCGTCGAATCCTGCAACACCCGCACCCGCGCCTGTATGAGACGAAAGTCGAGACTGTCGACATGCTGTTTATATGGGAGATTGTTGATCCGACCTTGCATGTCAGCGATACGTTCCGAGGTCATCGGATGGTTTTGCAGGAACGCCGGTAGTTCCCGGTGCAAGCGGGTAGCTTTCTGCATGCGTCCAAAAAACGACACCATTCCTGACGCATCGTATCCGCCGGCGGACATGATTTGCAAACCGACGCGATCGGCCTCGCGTTCGGCATCGCGACTGAACGCCAGTTGCCGCTGCATTGCGAGCCCCTCGCCACCCATTGCCAACGCACCTGCCGCATCGGGGCTTGAGCGGGCGGCAAGCACCGCCAGCGCCAGTGCCGCCAGAGGAATCAGCGAATCCTGCCTTTGCTGACCTAGCATACGCGCTATATGGCGCTGCGCAATATGTCCGATCTCGTGCCCCATGACGCCGGCCAACTCCGATTCGCTTTGCGCCGCCAGCAACAATCCCGAATGGACTGCTATGAATCCACCGGGTAAGGCAAAGGCATTCAGAGTAGGGTCTCGAACCACGAAAAACGAAAATTCGTAATTGGCTTCGCCGCGCACGTCCGGCTTCGCCTCCACCAGGTTGGACCCGACCCTGTTCATGTATTCCAGAAGCGGTGCATCGTCGATGTAGTCGGGGTCACGCGCAATTTCATGCATGATTTCTTCGCCGACCTTGCGTTCCATCATCGGCGTTAATTCCTCACGGTCGCTATCACCCAAGGTCGGCAGGTTCTGCGCACACGCAATCGAAGCTAAGCTCAGGCCATAGACTGCAACCGCCAACCGGCGAAAGTTAAGTTTTGGTCTCAATTTTTCTGGCAATTGTGCCGTCAGTCTGGAGTTTAGTTCGATAACCAATTTATTTGCTCGTTAAATTCTGTGTTGCCATTTTCCAGTCTGGACCAGTCAACGGCAATCTTCGACCATACGTTGCCTGCATGCGGCGAAGCATCATCGAGTTTCGAAATCACCAGAAGTTCCCTTAAAGCTCTGCAATGCGGCGCTGGCTCCATTGCAGATGCGTTGCGAACTCTATAGCATTGCCTCATCCTATCATTTTCTCGTTTGGAAAATCCGCTCATCATGACGCTCAAAACCGACCAGACAGTTTCACAACACCGAAAATCGCGCAAGCTGACGCATTTCGATTCGAACGGCCAAGCCCATATGGTTGACGTGGGCGCGAAAGAAGCGACCAAACGCAAGGCCGTCGCACAAGGCCGCATTCTTGTCCTGCCGGCCACGCTTGATCTCATTGCTTCCGGCACGGCAAAGAAGGGGGATGTATTGGGAATCGCCCGAGTCGCAGCAATCATGGCGGCAAAACGCACCTCAGATCTGATTCCACTCTGCCATCCTATCGAACTAACTCATTTGGCAGTCGATTTCGCCATAGACACGGCCAATTCGTGTGTCGTTGCCACTGTGGAAGTTGAGTGTTACGGCAAGACGGGCGTCGAGATGGAAGCGTTGACGGCGCTGCAAATAGGTCTATTGACAATTTACGACATGTGCAAGGCTGTCGACCGTGGCATGACCATCTCTGATGTCCGGTTGCGTCATAAAGAAGGCGGCAAGTCAGGAAATTGGACCGCAGAATAATTCGAAGTCTTAGACTATCTGCGTAGTTACCAAACAGAAAAGTTTGTGGCTATAACAATAATTTCCGCTAGAGGCTAGAAACTGACACAGAAGGCTCAAAGTATCTGACCATTTCTGTCATTTGTGACGTTTTTTGTCAAAAATATTGCCCCCATGCATGTATCACTTTCGCATCAGTTCAATTTGAGTGCACAAAATCAGGTAATTTATTGGGGCAAAGACACGATTTGCCTATGACATGTGATATAAAAGGCCCCGCCGTGACACAAGATTTAACAATTCAAAATTTGCTGGCATATGTTTTGCATTGATTGTCTTGCGCCATCGCAGCTTAACCCTGTAGCACTCGATTAAATCACCTAGGAGCAAGAAATGAGCAAATATTCCCTTCGTCAAACCCGCAAGGCAGTGCAACAAGGCTTTACCCTGATTGAATTGATGATCGTTGTCGCGATTATCGGTATTCTGGCAGCCGTCGCTATTCCAGCTTATCAAGATTACACAATCAAGGCCAAAGTGTCTGAAGTCGGCAGCTTGGTCGCCCCGGCGTTGGCACAAGCAGGTGTGATGTGCAGTGGTGCGACTCTCGCATCGGCTACGACAAACGTTGCCATGGGCATTCCGACTGCAGCTTCGATTTCGGGTAAATATGTTGCCAGCGTTACTGTAAGCGGTGGTACAGCGACTTCTGTCACAGTCACTGCCGGATTGAGCACTTTGAGCGCTCTCAACACAGCTTCTGGTACAACTGTTATATACACCGGTACTTGCGGCGCCGGTTCGTTGAGCTGGGCTGTTTCCGGTTCTACTCCAACGAAATACTTGCCGAAGGCATAATTCGGCTTTGGCTTCACCTCCCCGAAGGATATGCAGCATTCCTTCGGGGCTGGTGTCAACGTCTCTGGTATCAATTTAGTGTCTTTACATCTGTGGATTCGCGGCTTGCAAGTCCAGCTTCAGATGTAAATATATTTCGAAATTGGCACGCAAGTCCTATTCTTCCAAGCGAGGTGAGAAATGAATTCCAGTACAAGGAATGTACGTCCAGTCGGACGAGCGCTGCAGCAGGGGTTTACGCTAATTGAACTGATGATTGTGGTCGCCATTATTGGCATTCTGGCGGCGGTTGCAATCCCTGCGTACCAAGATTACACAGTCAAGGCGAAAGTTGCTGAAATTGGCAGCTTGGCTAGCCCGGCACTTCAAGTAATGGGGGTTATGTGCAGCAATGGCGTGCTGGCGTCGGCGACTAATAACCTGTCTGCCGGCATCCCGACAGCAGCTTCGATTTCGGGTAAGTATGTTGCCAGCGTTACAGTTACAGGTGGTACATCTACCGCTGTCACGGTCACAGCCGGCCTTAGTACATTGAGCGCACTGAACACTGCATCCGGCGGGACTGTGCAGTATGTTGGCACGTGCGGCGTGGGTTCCATGTCGTGGGCTGTCTCCGGAACAATTCCAAGCAAGTACCTGCCTAAGGCTTGATCCAATGTACTTCGCAGCAATATCAGAGGCACTTCTTTCCGCATAGAGCCATTATTTATTCGATTTCCGGCGAAGTCTCTGAAATGGTGCCACATTTGCATGACGCAACAACGTGGCATC